>NZ_CP016201.1:426814-482810 GCF_001683335.1 Selenomonas sp. oral taxon 126 | reverse complement strand
TTTTTCTGCTCGGTTGAGGGCTGGGACGGCGTGGCATTCTCGTCGTACGTGCCCTGTCCTGTCGTGCCGTCGTAGGTGATCGTACCCGCCCATTTGGCAGCAGAGGAAACAAGCCCCTCGTTGACCTCGACGGTGCCGGAGAGGTTCGTTTCGCCGTTCTTGTATTTCGTATAATAGAGCTTGTTCGCGAGGGACTTGAGTACGGATTTGACGTTGCTGTCCGTGATGTTCGTGCCGGGGTCGGTGCTGAATGTGACGTGCGAACCCGCCGCAGCGCTCTTGATCGTGACCGTGCCGCCCTTGATCGTCGGTGTCGCTGCTCCGTCCTGTGCAAAGATGAAGCGTGTGTGACCGCCGTATTCGTCGATCTCGATGTTCTTCTCACCCTGCCGTACGACGCCGGCTTTGTCTGCCGCATCGCCGCCCGTGAACTTCGATAGCCGGGAGGTGGTGAAAGAAGCGTCGCCCGCGAGCTTGTTCAGCTGTACTTCATGCGTCCATGTTGCGCCGTTGGTGAGGGTAAGGTTGGCTTTCCCGTTGTCGGAGTGGCGATCGATTGCACCTGTCCACGAGGAATCTGCCGTCGTGAAGGATGCGTCAATCTCTCCCTTATAGCTTGTACCCCCCGCCTGCATATTGCCGACGACAGTGAGTTTTTTATCCTTCCCTTCGTTGAGGAGAAGTTTTCCGCTCATCGCGGATACCGCCCAGTAATCTTTGGACTTGGAAGCATCTCTTTCCGCCGTGATTGTTCCGCCGCCGACGGAAATCCTGGTATTGTCGTCACCGCCGCTGAGCGTATAGAGTGCAAGCCCCTTTACACCGGAGATGTTGACCTTTTCCGCATGGATCTCGGCGGATTTATACGCCCCGATGCCATAGACTTGAAGGGGAGAGCCGCCTCCCTGCACATGCTGAATCGTGAGATCCTTTAGCGTGACCTTGGCACCCTCGTTGGCATAAATGCCATGCGACTGAACCCCTCCGTTTTCGATCGAGGTGATGGTAAGCGGGGCTTCGATGTTGACGATGGAGAATTTATCTGCGTAGAGTCCGTCAACCATTCGCGGTCTTGGCGACACACGTTCATGCTTTGCACTCAGGAAAATCCCGCCGCCTCCTGCGGAGTCCTTGATCGTCAATGCCTTTGCCGGAGTGACGGAATTTTCCTTGCCGGCGTAGATCGTGCCGATATAATGCATGTCCGTCGCCGGTGCCGCCATGCCGAGCGTCAGGTTATGTCCCGCAAGATCGACGGTAAGTCCTGTCGTTACGTTACCGGCAGCGTCTTTGTCATAGTTCGCGAGTGCCGACAACTTGCTGTTGAAGCCCTTGGTCACATCCGCCTGCGTCAGATCCCGCCGCTCGTCCTTCGTCAGTGTATACGTACCCGATGGTGCATCTGCCTTCGTGATGGGCGCATGGTATTCTACGGAGGGAGAAACGTAGCTACCCTTGCCGCTTGCGGTGAAGGTGATGCTCTTGTGCGCGGCGGAGGCGGTCAGCCCCTCGGCGAGGGAGAGCTTGCCCGTGAGCTTGCCGTCAGCATGGCTCTTGTAGGTGAGCTTTTCGGCGAGTGCGTTCAGTACCGTTCCCTGATTCCCGCTTGCAACACCGTTGGCGTCGGTGAAGAGGGTCATGACGTTCGTCGTACCGACCGCCTTGTCGATGATGACGTCGCCGCCCTTCATCGTGGTCGGCGTCGCTGTATCGTGGTTGTAGACGACGGTCGTATGACCGCTGTAGCTGCCAATGGTGATCGGATTGGCATCCCTCTGATAGATGATGCCGTGTTCAGCTTCGCTTTCACCGCCAAAGAATTTCACGAGCTTGCTTTTGCCGACGTAGTGCCTCTCCTTGCCCGTACCGACGACTTCGCCCGCGCCAATGTCCTCCAGATCCTGATGATAGCGTTCGTTGCGTGCCTCATTGAGCCATATCGAGCCGTTTCGCAGGTAAAGCTCCGCATAACCGGCATCGACGAGTCCGTGCAGCCATGAGTGACTCGTTGTGAGTGCAACCTTGAGACCGCCGCCGTCCTTATGGGCAAAGAGATCGCCGTCCAGCTGCACATCCCGTGTGCCGGGGGTGTTGCCGTTCAGCCCCATGTTCATGGAGATTTCGCCCATATATGCAGCGAGGGCATAGTAGCTGTACTTCGTGCCGGAGGGAACCTGAATCCGTCCACCACCAGCAATCGTAACCAACGGGGTCGCATAGTCTGCGCCGTTTACGGTGACGCCGTTGCCGTATACGCTCATATTCGCGTCGCCGGATATGGTGACACTGGAACCGGCGGTACGTGTCAGTATACCCGCATTGTTATAGCGCGAGATGACGTTTTGGTAGTTCAGCGGGATGCCCCATTTCCCTGTGTCCGAACCGGCGATCCTCAGATTGCCGTTGATTTCGACACTGGGACCCGCGTTGTAACCCATGGATGGTTCACCAAAGTGATCCCGGTTTTGGATTGCGATGCCGTTTCCGCCAAGACCTCCTGACATCGAGATGTTCACGTCGCCGTTGAGCGTTATGACATGTCCGTTGTCCCCGTCATCATCCAGATGGATCGCATTCGTGAGGCTGTTGCCACCTTCGAGACCCTTTGTGATGACGTTGATCTTCTTCGCGGTCAGTGTTACTGAGCTTCCATTGCCCGCGTAGATGCCGGTCGGATTGCCGACGGTATTCTCCGACTGGAACTGCAGCGTATTCGTACCCGCATCAATGTTTACTTCGCCGGTCATGGCATAGAGGGCAGATGCTGCGTTTGTCGTGGGATCACCGCGTTTATCCTTGCCGATGGAGACAACCGTATCTTCGCTAAAGTCTTGGGAGCTTGTAACGGACTCCGTGACAGAGGCATTGTTCTTCCATACAGCATCCGGATTTGCCTCGGCGGTGCTTGTTGTACCACCAAGCTCGGACGGTTGTGTCAGTACGACAGAGGCAAGAGGTCCTGTCACATAATCCGTCTCAACCTTAAGAAATTTGTTGAAATTCGAGTGCGCTTTGTTCGATGAAAAATCCTTTGCTTGCCATGTGTTTGTCGCATTCGACTCTCCATCTCGATAACGCTGCAGGGTATTGCCGAACTGCATCCAGAGATTTTTGGTGGTATATTCGGCATCAATCTTTCCGGAATAGCCCTCTGCATTCTGCATGGCAGCCAGCTCTGTCCAGTCCTGCGGATTGGAGGAAAGCAGATTTGATACGGTCGTCTGATAGACATGCGCGTCAATTTTTCCGTCTGTGGTCAGATTGTACGTCATGACATACGCCGTGCCGTTTGGCATGACCTTCAGATCGCGCAGATCTTCGCCGGTCGATTTTATATGTGCGGGCAGCACGACCTTCTTCGTGGTTGCCGCTGAAACGGTGCCGTCATTACCGGTCTGCACGATGTCTATACCGGTATGTGATGGGTTTCCTGCCCCTGTGTTCTGTTTTCCACCGATGGCGGTGAGCAGGATGTGGTCATTGAACCTGTTCAGACGCACCTGATCCGTATTGCGTCCGATACGCGTGCTGCCGGCAAATGTGAGACCGCCGTCATCCTTGATTTTGTAGTGCATGAGAAAGCCGTCGTCATAGCTGTCCCAGCTGCCGGTGGGATTGACCGAGACTGCCGCATAGAGGTTGCGTCCGTTGATGAGGAGTGCCTCGCCGTGAACCTTTGCTGCGGTCGGATTGCCGGTCTGTGTCACACCTGTATCGTGATTGGTGTAGCTCTCCGTAAATTGGTAGCCGGCATATTGCTTTATATCGTTTTTCAGATCGACAGTGGCTGCGGTCTGTTCTTTGAGCGTGCCGCCATCCTCGCGGAGCACGCCAATCTTCCCCTGATCGTAGCCTGCTGCATAGATAAATTGATCGGTCGCCGCCACTGCATGCGGATTCGGCACCGAGGAGAGTTTTCCCTTGGCGCCTTCTGATGCCCCTGTGAGAGCGTTGGGATTGAGGAGACGGTAGGCAGTCTCTCCTCCCGTGTTGTATTTGAGCAGGAGCTTGCTCACACCATACTGATGAAAGTTATATACGGAGGCATCGCCGCCCAAATTTTTGAGCAGGCCTTCGTTTGCCGGATCGTTGACAAGCGTGTTCACATGCGACCCTGTCAGAGATCCCATCTGACTATCGGCATAGTCCGTTGCAACAGCCGTTACGAGCGTTGCAGCGCTGGTGGTCGAGGCACAGAGCAATCCACCCAGAACGAGGGCGCTCAGGCGTAAACTGCGGTGTTTGCGAAACAATCCTTTCTTCATGATGTACTCCTTTACCCTGTGTATATCGATAATAACTTACCATAAACACAGGAAGAGGAGGGAATCCTCTTCCTGTGTTTACAGCTAGTAATATAGTCAGAAGTTCCAGCGCATACCTGCATCCACGCGCCACGCGGTCTTGATGTCGCCGCCGAAGGTCTTCTCGAAGTTGCCGTAGAGGTTCGTACGGTCGTTGAGCATGAGCGTACCGCCGAGCTGGACGCCGACCCATGTGTCGCTGCCGCCCACCTGTGTCGTCTTCCATGGGCTGCTGCCGTCGGAGTATTCCGTGCGGAAGTCGCCCGCGAACTCGTGGTAGAGCGAGACGCGCGCATAACAGGTGCTGCGCTCGGTCTCCTTGCCAACACCGATGCCGAGACGCCCGATGAAGCTGTCATACGGTTTCTGGTGCACATACATCTTCATGCCGCTATAGTCCGTGTCGCCCGTGTAGTCGACGCCGTTCATGTGGCTGTAGATGAGCTCGACCTGTGGCTCGACGAAGCTGCCGCCCTGCATGGAGATGCGCTTGCCGTACTCTGCCGAGAGCGAACCGCCCCATGTCTTGAAGTCGCCCTTGACGTAGTGACCATAGTCGTTGTAGACCGTGTACTCGTTCTGGAGTCTGCCGATCTTTGCAATGAGATCGACGTATGCACCGTCTTTGCCCGACCATGTGCCATAGATGCCGAGGTTGCCTTCCTTGTTCTTGCCATTGCCGGCGGCGTAGGATGAGTTGCCGCTCATGTAGCTGCCCGCGATACCGACGCGCCAATCCTTGTTCACCTGCTTGTCATAGCCGACCTGAATGGTGGAGTAGTTCATGCGGAAGTTGGCGTTGTCCTTGTTGCTCGTTGTCTTGCCGCGATAGACACGCGCCCAGATACCCGCATCCTGCGGCGAGAGACGCAGGTCACCCATGCGCTTCATGAGGTCGTTCGCCTCGGCACGCCACGCCATTGTCGATGTCATCATCGCCGACTTGACGCCGCTCATGAGCTTCGTCTCGTAGTCACCGTACTCGATCTTCGGATTCGGCTTCGGATCGGGTGTTGGTTTCGGTGTGGGCGGCTTTGGATCCGGCGTCGGCTTCGGATCTGGCTGCGGCGTCGGCGGCTTGGGATCCGGCTGCGGCGTCGGGGGCTTGGGATCCGGCTGCGGCGTCGGCGGCTTGGGATCCGGCTGCGGCGTCGGCGGCTTGGGATCCGGCTGCGGTGTAGGCGGTTTGGGGTCAGTCGCCGGCGTATAGGCATAGCTGCCCTGACCGCTCGACTTGTCGAACGTGATGTTCTCGAGGCGCTTCGAGGCGGACGAGGTCGTGAGACCCTCGGCGATCTCGGCTTTGCCCGTGAGATTGCGTTCATTCGTCGTATATGCTGTGTAGTAGAGTTTCTTCGCGAGGGCGTCGAGCGTTGCACTGACGAGGTTCACATCCGCCGCCTTCTTCGACTCCGTATTGAGTCCGACGCTGTCCGTCGAGAGTGTGACGGCACTGCCTGCAGTGGCCTTTTTGATCGTTGTCGTACCGCCGTAGACCGTCGTTGGCGATGCCGCATCGTGGCGGTAGAGTACCTTCGTGCTACCGCTGAATTCTTCAATTTCGAGATTGCCCGTTTCGCCGAGCCCTTTCTCTTCGATGGCAGAAGAACCTGTCTGCACGGGAGCACCGCTCAGGCTGTTGCTCGATGCGAGGAAGCGATTCTCTCCCGTCATGTCGATAAAGCCGCCTTCACCCGAGAAATACTTGACCCTGCTGATTGCGCCTTTGTTGTCTTGATCTTTTTGCTCCGGTGTGATGGCGTTGTGCCAGATCGCGCCGTCCGCGAGCTTGAGCTGCAAATTGTCCCCGACATTGAAGCCTGTCCAGTGTGTTCCCGCGCCGCTCATCTCGACTTTCATGGAGCCGTTGGAGAAGCCCTTCCAGTAGGAGCCGTTCTTCATAAAGAGGTTGACTGCGCCGAGCTGTCCGGGGGTTACGCCATACCCGCGCGTATCGGCATAGTTGCCGATCCAATGGGAATCTGCCGTTGAGAGCCCGACGCTGACGCGTCCCTTCGTCCCCATGCCGCCGTTTGTGACAATATCGCCCTCGATGACGGCACGATTCGTGCCCGCACCATTGGCAAGCCCGTCGGCGCCCTTCGTGACGTTGAAGTTGACCGTGCCGTAGTTCTGCGAGACGAATTCGCCGTAGGCGCGGATCGCTGCCCATGCGCCGTTGATGGCTTTGATGGTGCCGCCGCCGATGTTGATGGTCGAGGCGACGGCGCTGACCGCTTCGTTCGCGCCCTTGCCGTTCACTTTGTCATTCCCGTCCGCAAGCACATCGACGAGCCCGTCGATCGTGATGTTCGACTCGACTCCTGTCACACCGTTCATCGACTTGATGACGGCGACGTTCGTCTTATAGTTGCCGTTGGCGCGTACCTTCAGCACCTTATCTTCAAGATTGCCGCCGCCGTTGGCGATATGGATTGCGCCGCCGCCGTTCACGAAGAGTGCCGCCGTCTGTCCGTAGTTCGTGCTTTCCGCGTCGATGGAGATCGCACCGGCGTTCTTGACGTTGACCTTCGAGTTCTTTCCAATGGCAGAGATGCCCGTCGTGCTGACATCCGTCTTGGTCTTGACGGTGAGGTTCTTTCCGCTCAGATCAATATCGAGCGTTCCCTTGTTGGCACTTGAGATCGCTGCGCTGATATTGCTCATCCATGCGCCTGCTGCGATCATGTCCTTGCCGGTCGTGATCGTGGAGTCCTTGGTAAAGATATAACGACCGTCGGACTTGCGGACACCGGCATTTGCATATACAGTGTCATGCACTTCCTCGCCGTTGATGGCGGTCGTGAAATCGCTCTGTGTCTGCGATGGCGGTGGGGGGATCAGTGGTGTATACGTGTAGCCGCCCCTGCCCGTTGCCGCCTCAAAGGTGATATCCTCAAGGCGTTTGCTGGCAGAGGATGCCGTCAGTCCCTCGGCAATCTGTACTTTGCCGGCGAGAAGGCGCTCGTTTGTTACATAGCCCGTATACCAGAGCTTTTTGGCGAGCGCGTCGAGTGTCGCATTCACGAGATTTTTCTCTGCCATTCCCGCTGTTGCACTTGTGTTGAGGCCGGCATGATCTGTGACCAGTGTGATGCGGCTGCCCCCGACTGCCTTTTTGATAACGATGTCACCGCCCTTGATCGTCGTTGGTGACGCAGCGTCATGGGCGAAGAACACCTTCGTATAACCGTGGTATTTGTCGATGGTGATCTTTCGGTCGTCCTTCTGGAAGATCACGCCGGCGCCGTCTTCGGATCCTCCGCCGGTCAACTGCTTGACATGACTGCCGGTAAATCCGGTCGGCACATTCGCTCCCCGTTTTTCGTTTTCCCAAACGCCGCCGTTCTGCAGGTATAGATTGGTTGTTCCATCGCCGTAGACGAAGCCCTTCAGATGGGACGACTTCCCGTAGATCGCGGCATCCACGCGGCTTGCCGCATCTTTTGCCACGATATGACCGTCGAGCGTCACGGTCCCCATGCCGGCGTTGTTGTGATCGATGTTGACGCTGATGTGTCCGTCATTCTGCGCATAGAGAGCGGCTGCATCCTCAGCGGCGGCATTTGTCTTTGCCGTAAGACCGTCCAGCGTCACCGTGCCACCCATGGCGTACACCGCCTTGCTGACCTTCGTGCCGCCGACGTCGATCTCTGTCATGCCCTTGATCGTCGTCGCGCCCTTGCCCGTCGTGCGAATGCCCGATGCGGTCGCGAGCGGATGCTGTGAAACGCTGTCATTGACGAGGAGGCGCAGCGTGCCCGCCGTAACGTCCAGCTTCTTGCCGTCGTTCCAAATGGCAGCGGACTCCTTGGCAGAATCTCTGCCGCTGCCGCTCTTGACCGTCAGCGTGCGATCCTTGGCGTCGATTACGACATCAGCATTCGGCTTGACCGCGCCCATGTTCATATCGGTTTTGTTTTGATAGGTGATGGTCGAGTCCTTGGTAAAGCGATAGGTGCCATCCGCCTGCTTGACGTGCGCATCGACATACTCCTGGTCGGTCGTGCCAAAGAGGCGTTTCGTGAACTCCGCCGTTGTCTGCCCCTCCGACTGCGGCGTATAGGCATAGCCGCCCTGACCGGTCGTCGCATCGAATGTAATGTTCTCAATGCGCTTGCTTGCGGCAGACGAGGTAAGCCCCTCGGCAATTTCCACCTTGCCGAGGAGGTTCTGCTCGCCGCTCGCATACGCCGTGTAGTAGAGTTTTTTCGCGAGCGCGTCAAGTGCTGCACTCACGAGGTTCACATCCGCCGCTGCATTTGATTCGGTATTGAGTCCGGCGTTATCCGTCGTCAGCGTGACGCTGCTGTTTTCCGCTGCGTTCTTTATGCGGAAGTCGCCGCCCGTCATTGTCGTCGGTGTCGCCGCGTCATGGCGGTAGAACACGCGCGTATGACCGCTGTAGTTGTCGACCGTGATGTCCTTGTCATTCTTCTGGAAGATCATGCCCGCGTTTTCTGCCGAGGAACCGCCGGTCAGATGAGTGAGACGGCTGCCCTGCCAAGATGCGGAAGCGCCGGACTTCAGCATATTCGTCCACGTGGCGCCATTTTGCAGCGTCAGGTCGACTTGCCCTGCTTCATGCGCCGTGAAGGCACCTGGGTGCTGCTGGGAGTCCACCCGATCAACGTCATAGGTCACTGCACCCGTCCAGTCGGAGTCTGCCGTGGTCAGCGCTGCGACAACCGTTCCCTTGGAATCGAAAGGAGTGAGCTGTGCACTGTCGCTCTTTCCATACTCGCGCATGACCTTCATGTCGCCGGAAATGTTCATTTTCTTGTTTCCGACATTGCCGTCCGGACTGTTAAGCCGCACCGTTCCCGTTTTTGCTTGGACAAGATAGTACTGCTTCGTGTGATCGGCGTCCTCTGCCGTACTGAGCGTGCCGCCGCTGATGTCGATGATGCCGCCCTCGCCGGTCACGCGCAGGATGCTGCCCTTGACGTTCTGGATGTCAGCATTGCCCTTGACCGTGATGTGGGCATTCTTGGCCGCTGAAATGGCCGCAAGATAGCGTCCATCGTCCCACTGGTGATCCGGATCCACATATTCGGAAACCAAGGATTTTATGGTCAAATCGTTGTTGAACGTGACCCTGGGCGCAGAGCCATCCTCACCGTTCGTAGCCACACCAAACGCATGAACACCCTTGGAACGAACTTCCTCAATCGTGACGGGGGCGTCAATCTGGAGTTGTCCGGGCGCATAAATACCCCATGCGCCGCTGTTCAAATCTGTTGATGTGTTCGTGGATTTGAGCGTCAGCATCCTCTTTGCGCCGCTGTTCACAATGCGGATGCCTGCGGAGTCGTAGGCGGCGAGCGCAATGGGACCTCTCTGCGTACTGTTCGCTTCAAGATACAGGCTGTGCCCATTCATATCGACGACCATCGGATTTGTATGATTGTATTCCGATTTTCCTGCGTAGAGCGCCACTTTATAGGCGGCGTCCTTCGTCGCTATCGCCTGACGGTCATAGGTCAGAGTCTCTGACTCCGTAATCGGATCGGTCGATTCTTTCGGTGTATAGGCGTAGCCGCCCTGTCCCGTCGCCGCGTCGAACGTGATGTTCTCGAGGCGTTTGCTCGCCGATGATGTCGTGAGACCCTCGGCGATCTCGACTTTGCCCGTAAGATTGCGCTCACTTGTCGTATATGCCGTGTAGTAGAGCTTTTTCGCAAGGGCGTCGAGTGCCGCGCTGGCGAGGTTCACATCCGCTGCCTTCTGCGACTCCGTATTGAGTCCGGCGTTGTCTGTCGTCAGCGTGATGTTGCTGTTTTCTGCCGCTTTCTTGATCGTGATCTTGCCGCCGTAGATCGTCGTCGGCTTATTTTCATCGTGGCGGTAGAGTACCTTCGTGCTGCCGCTGTAGCTCTCAATCGTGAGATCGCCCGTCTCGCCAAGCCCCTTCTCGGTGATTGCCGAAGATGATTCTGTCTGCACGGGAGAGCCGCTGAGGCTCTTGCTCGATGCGAGGAAGCGATTCACTCCCGTCATGTCGATGAAGCCGCCCTCACCCGTGAAGTACTTGACTCTGCTGATGGCCGGCTTTTTGTCCTGGTCTGTCTGCTCCGGCGTGATGGCGTTGTGCCAGACAGCGCCGCCCGCGAGCTTGAGCTGCATATTGTTCCCGACATTGAAGCCTGTCCAGTGTGTTCCCACGCCGCTCATCTCTACCTTCATGCAGCCATTGGAGAAGCCCTTCCAGTAGGAACCGTTCTTCATGAAGAGGTTGACCGCACCGAGCTGTCCCTGTGTCACGCCGTAGCCGCTCGTATCGGCATAGTTGCCGATCCAGTGCGACTCCGGTGTCGAGAGTCCGACGCTGACGCGCCCCTTCGTCCCCATACCGCCGTTCGTGACGATGTCGCCCTCAAGGATGGCGCGGTTCTTGCCCGCACCGTTTGCAAGCCCGTCCGCGCCCTTTGTGACGTTGAAGTTGACGGTGCCGTAGTTATCTGAGGCGAACTCGCCGTAGGCGCGGATCGCTGCCCAGGCATTGCCCGTTGCGCGGATGGAGCCGCCGCCGATGTCGACGCGCGAGGCGACGGCGCTGACGCCTTCATTTGCTCCTTTGCCGTCCGGATATGTGCCGTCTGCAAGGAGATCGACCAATCCGTCGATCGTGATGTTTGACTCTGCACCAGCAACGCCGTTCATCGTTTTGATGACAGCAGGGCTTGCCTCCTTCTTGCCGACGGAGCGCAGTGTGAGAACCTTGTCCTCAAGGTTTTCGCCACCGTTTTGAATGTGAATCGATCCGCCGCCATTGGCGAAGAGGGTGGGGGAGTACAGGCTGCCCGTGTTCGTCCCGCGAATCGTAATCGCTCCGGCGTTCTTCACGTTGACCTTGCTGCCCTTGCCGACGGCACTGATGCCAACGACAGTACCCTCTCCGCGCGTTTCGATGGTCAGTTTCTTGCCGTTCATGTCGATGTTGAGCGGCCGGTCTGGATTGACGTTCGAGATGGCGGGGGCGTTCGGGGGCGTCCACGGTCCGCCGATCACCTTGTCCGAGTCATTCGTGCGGATGACGGTATCTTTGGTAAACACATAGTCTCCGTCGCCCTTGCGCACGAATGCAGCTGTGTATGGCGCATCATGTGTCGCATCGTTTGTGATGGATGAGGTAAACTCAGTCTGCGTCTGAGCGTTCGGATCCTGCGCCGGTGTGTACTGATAGCCGCCCTGTCCCGTCGCCTCGTCGAACGTGATGTTCTCGACGCGCTTCGAGGCGGACGATGCCGTCAGCCCCTCGGCAATCGTCGCCTTGCCCGTGAGGTTGCGCTCATTCGTCGTATATGCCGTGTAGTAGAGCTTCTTTGCGAGGGCGTCGAGTGTTGCGCTGACGAGGTTCACATCCGACGCTTTCTGCGACTCCGTATTGAGTCCGGCACTATCCGTCAGCATGGTAATGGAGCTTCCGGCTGTCGCTTTTTTGATGGTGGTCGTGCCGCCGTAGACCGTCGTCGGCGATGCAGTGTCATGGCGATAGCGCATGGTCGTATTGCCGCTGAACTCTTCGATTTCGAGATTGCCGGTCTCACCAAGCCCCTTTTCTATGATTGCCGAGCATTTTCCCTGCACGGCAGCACCGGGAACGCCCGTCTGGTCGAGACTGTCGCCGAGTCCAAGGAAGCGGTTTGTTCCCGTCATATCGATAAATCCGCCATTGCCGCTGAAATGCTTGACACGGCTGATGGCAGCGACGTCCTTCCAGCCCTTCTGCTCCGGCGTGATCGCGTTGTACCATGTCGCACCGTCATTGAGCGTGAGCTTCATATTGTCTTCGATGTTGAAGCCGATCCACTTTGTATTGGCACCTGCCATCTCGACGTTCATGACGCCGCTCGCAAAGCCCTTCCAGTAGGAGCCGTTCTTCATGAAGAGGTTGACGCTGCCGTATTGTCCCTGCGTTACGCCGTAGCCGTGTGTATCGACATAGTTGCCGAGCCAGTAGGACTCCGCCGTCGAAAGACCGACACTGATGCGCCCCTTTGTTCCCATGCCGCCGTTCGTGGAGAAGTCGCCCTCGATGACGGCACGGTTCGTACCGGCATCAATCGCCATACCGGACGCATTCTTTTTGACGTTGAAGTTGACCACGCCCGTATTTTGCGTGACAAATTCGCCGTAGGCACGGATTGCCGCCCATGTATCTCCCCTGGTTATAATCTTGCCGCCGCCGATGTCGATCGTCGAGGCAACGGCACTGACGGCTTCATTCGCACCGCTGTTCTTCTCCTTGTTCCCTTCTGCCAGAACATCGACGAGTCCGTCAATCGTGATGTTGGATTCCGCGCCCGGCACGCCGTTCATCGTCTTGATGACAGCGACATTTGTCTTGGTGCTTACATTGTTGGCACGCACCTTGAGTATCTTGGATTCGAGGTCACCGCCGCCGTTCTTGATGTGCACCTTGCCGCCGCTGTTGGCGTAGACGGCGGCTGTTTGAGCGCCGCCCGTATTCTCCGCATTGACGGTAATCGCGCCGGCGTTGTTGATATTCAGCTGCGCTCCGTTGCCGATGGCTGTGATCCCGACCGTGCTGATGTCTGTCTTGGTATTGACCGTGAGGTTGTGACCTTTCAGATCGATATTCACGGGCGTCTTTATGTCGGAATTCGAGACCGCTGCACTGAATGTTGTGAGCCAAGCGCCGGCCTTGATCTCGGTCTCGCCGGCGGTGATCTTTGAATCCTTCGTAAATACAAAGCTCCCGTCTTCTTGACGCACGCCTGCCTCCGTGTATTCGGCGTCACGCGTCGCCTCGCCGGTGAGGCCCGTAGTGAACGCCGTCTTTGTCTGCTCAGTGGAAGGCGGGGTGCCGTAGATGCCCTTTCCACTTGCCGCATCAAAGGTCATGTTCTCGATGCGTTTGCTTGCAGACGTCGCCGTCAGCCCTTCGGCGATTTCCACTTTGCCCGTCAGGTTTCGTTCGCCGTCCTTATAGGCGCGATACCAAAGTTTGTTCGCCAGTGCGCCGAGCGTCTCATCCACGAGTTTCACATCGGCTGCTGCCGTCGAATCCGTATTCAGTCCCGCATTGTCCGTAACCATCGTGACGCCGCTGCCCGCAGCCGCATGATTGATCAGCAGCGCACCGCCGACGAGTTTCTTCGGGGCGGCGGCATCGTGCTTATAGAATACGCGCGTATATCCGCTGTATTGGTCAACGGCGATGGTATTGGCCTCATTCTGGAAGATCAGACCGGCGCGTTCCGGCGAAGCTCCACCGGTGAGGGATGTGATACGACTGCCCCAATAAGACTTCGGCAGTGCTGCACCTTGATTCACGTTGTGCCATGCGGCGCCGTTTTGCAGCCACATATTGAGCGTACCGTTGCCAAAGGCAAGCCCCTTGAGATACGATGTAGGACCTGTGAGAGCAACATCTATATGGCTCTGTGCATCTTGCGAGACGACATTGCCATCCAAGCGAACCACATTGCTGCCCGCTGCACCGTCCCTGACGTTTACGCTGATGCGTCCCGTATAGCCGACATAGAGCGCAGCCGAATTTTCCGCAGATGTATTCACCTTTGCCCTGAGTCCGTCCAGCGTCATTTTGTCATCCTGATAAGCGTGGACGCCATGACTGACCTCCGTGCCGCTGACCTCCATCTCCGTCATGCCGGTGATGTTCAGTGTGCCCTTGTCTCCTTGGATGCCGTATGCTTTTTTCAGGGAAGCCGCAGAGTTTTCATCGTTCACAAACAGGCGGAGTGTACCTGCTTTGATATTGGCGATCTTTGTGGGTGCGAGACGGATACCGGCGGCTTCCGTGACCCGTTCTTCCTCTCCGCCGGTCTTGATCGTCAGTATGTGCCCTGAGGCATCGATCGTCAAATTCTTTTTGGCATAGATCGCACCGCTCCTTGACGGTGAGCTGTTTTGATAGGTGATCGTCGAATCCTTGGTGAACAGGTAGCTGTCATCGTCCTGCCGCACATCCGCATCAATGTATTCGTCGTCCTTGTCTTCGTCACCGGTCAGCTGCGTCGTGAACTCTGTCGCCGTCTGATCCGCGTAGAATGTGCCGGGCTGTCCGTTCGCGGGATCTGCCGCAGCACCTGCCACCAATGCCGCAGCACTCGCAGTGGACGCGCAGAGCAGCCCGCTCATGACGAGCGTGCTCAGACGCACACGATTTCGTCTGCAAAAAAATCCTTTCCTCATGGTCTTACTCCTTTACCTTTGTCATGGTGTCCTATCCCTGTGGCATACAATGCTGTGGAAACAAGAAGAAGGGATGCCTGCTTCTTGTCTCTCACAGCATGTCACCGTTTTTGCAGATGGTGTCAGAAGTTCCAGCGAAGCCCTGCGTCGATACGCCAGTCGGTCTTTACATCGCCGGCGAAGGTCTTCTCAAAGCTGCCGTAGAGATTCGTACGGTCGCTGAGCTTCATCGTGCCGCCGAGCTGGACACCGATCCATGTGTCTTTGAAGTCCAGCTGCGTGTTCTTTTCCTGTGTCGGGACGATGTAGTCGGTGGAGAGGCTGCCCGCAAACTCGTGATAGAGAGAGAGTTTTGCAAAGCAGGTGCTGCGCTCCGTCTCTTTGCCGAACCCGATGCCGATGCGCCCGATGAAGCTGTTCATCGCGCCCTGTCGGATCTCGAGATCCGGATAGGAGCCGCCATGGAATGTGTAGCTGCTGAGCCCCGTGTAGTTCGCACCGTTCAGATGCGTGTAGATGAGTTCTGCCTGCGGCTCGATGTAGGTGCCGCCCGCCATGGCGATGCGTTTTCCGTACTCTGCGGACATGGACATACCCCATGTCTTGTAGTCGCCCTTGACATAGAGCCCATCAGGATTGGACACGGTGAAGTCGTTCGAGAGGCGGCCGATCTTGGCGATGAGATCGACGTACTGTCCGGATTTGCCCGTCCACGTGCCGTAGACGCCGAAGTTGCCCTCTTTGCTCTTGCCGCTGCCGTACGCATAGGAGGAACTGCCGCTCATGTAGCTGCCCGCGACACCGATGCGCCAGTCCGCACCCGCCTGTTTGTCGTAGCCGATCTGGATGGTCGTATAGTTCAGATCATAGTCCATGCCGTCCTTGTCGCTCGAGGATTTGCCGCGATAGATGTGCGCCCAGAGACCTGCATCCTCAGGAGAAAGTCTGAGATCGCCCATGCGCTTCATGAGGTCGTTCGCCTCGGCGCGCCACGCCATCGCAGACGATGCCATGGCGGACTTGACGCCGCGCATGACCTGCGTCTCGTAGCTGCCGATCAGGGGACGTGCGATTTCCTTGATGCCGCTCGCCGTGCCCGTTGCAGGGTCGAGGAGCATCTGGTACGTCACTTCGGATTTCAGGATGCCCTCGCCGATGACGACGTCGAGATCGAGGTTCTTGAGCGCGTTGTTCTTGATGTTCGCCGCGCGATCCCCGGTATAGCGGAACTGTCCCGCAAGCGCGGCGGCGACTTTCTTCTCCGCCTCCTCCGACTCGCCAAATGCCTTGGTGGCAAAGGTGAGGTGGTTCTTCGTCCCCGTGACGTTCTGTACTTGGACTTTGCCATTCTTCGCGAGCGTCAGTTTGCCGTCCTTGTCCGCCGTTCCTTCGTAGAACACGGTCGCTTTGCCCGTGTAGTTCTTGATGTTCAGAACGCCGTCCGACTGCTGGACGATGCGTCCGCCCTCTGCTGTGAGGTTCGTAATATCCGAGGCGTCTGTGACGTTCCACGTTGCCTTTGCGCCAAGGCGGAGGTTCTGCCCCGGAGCGGAGGGGGCTGCCCGCAGTGCGGAGGACATCGTGCTCAGCTTGCGGATGCTGCCCGTGAACTGTGCACCGTCGCCCGAGAGGTCGATGTTCACTGTGCCGCCGTTGTTGCGAATCGCACTCTGTGCACGCGAATCCTTGCCGCTGAGTGTCAGGTTGAACACGCCGCCGCGCTGATAGACATCGCCGGAGAATGTGCTGGTCTTGCCCATGTCGTTCAATGTGATGATGCCGCCCATGTTTTCTACGGCACCCTTGATGTCGAATCCGGAGGCGATGTCCACCTTGGCGTTCCGTGCCGCTCTGATGCTGTGCGTACCTTCCTCCTGCGGTGTGCGCACATCCAAACGCTCGCCCGAGATCTTGACGCTCGCATCGGCTGCCGCATCGATACCTGTCGTCTGCGCAGCGAGCTTCAGCGTTGCGCCGGGAGCGGTCGTAACGGTGACGGGGTGCTCCTTGATGGCGGCAATCCCTGTCGGTGCGGTGACGGTCGTCGATTTTCCAAATACATAGACGCCATCCTTGTTGCGCACGCCACCATCCTTGTATGCTGCATCCTTGCTCTCGTCCCCTGTGATTCCGGTCGAGAACTCTGTTCTCTGCTCCGGCTTTGGCTCCGGTTTCGGATCAGGCGTCGGCTTAGGATCCGGTGTTGGCTTCGGATCAGGGGTCGGCGTCGGCGGCTTAGGATCCGGGTTTGGTTTTGGATCAGGATTCGGCGTCGGCGGCTTGGGATCCGGATTAGGTTTTGGATCAGGATTCGGCGTCGGCGGCTTAGGATCCGGGTTTGGCTTTGGTTCCGGATCTGTTGCCGGCACATAGGTGTATTGCCCCTGTCCGTTTTCGCTGCGGAATGTGATCGGCGCAAGCTTCAGCGTTGCCGAGGAAGAGACAAGGCCCTCTGCGATCTCTGCCGTACCTGAGAGGTTACGCTCTCCCGTCGTATACGCCGTGTAGTAGAGCTTGTTTGCCAGCGCATTCAGTGTCGCGCTCACGAGGTTCACATCCGCTGCCTTCGTCGAGTTCGTATTGAGTCCCGCGTTGTGCGTTGAGATCGTGATGCCGCTGTTTGCCGCTGCCTTTCCAATGCGGACGTCACCGCCCTTCATCGTGGTTGGCGTTGCAGCATCATGCTCATAGACAACCTTCGTATGGCCACTGTAGTTGTCAAGGGTAAGCTCCTGTGCGTTCTTCTGGAAGATGAAGCCGCGCGTCGCTGCACTCGTGCCGCCGTGGAAATTCGTAACGCGGCTCTTCGGGGTATATTTGCCATCCGTGAAGGTGCCCGCGCCCTTGTCTTCGTCGTCCTGATAGTAGCGTGCGTTGCGCGCCTCGTTCGTCCACTGTGCGCCGTTCTGCAGATAGAGATTCGCCGTGCCGCCGTTATCGACGAGACCGTGCAGATAGGAGTTCGCTGTGGTGAGGGCGACATTCAGTTTTCCGGTGGACAGCGCAAAGAGATCGCCGTTGAGCTTCACGTCGCGTGTGCCGGGCGTTGCGCCGTCCGCGCCTGTATTCATATTGATGGTGCCCTGATATGCGCCAAGGGCATAGTAGCTGTACTTCATACCGGCGGGAACCTGGATTGCGCCGCCGCCGATGTGGACGCTGCTGTCCTTCGCATTCGTCGTCACGCCGTTGCCGTAGACGGTCATATCCACATTCCCGTCTACGGTCACATTGCTCTTTTCAACCTGCGTGAGGATGCCTGCGTTGTTGAAGCGAGAGAATACATTTTCGCGGTTGATGGGGATGCCCCATTCGTCCGTGCGCGCGCCTGCGATCTTCAGATCTTTGGTGATATGAATGGTGGAAGCTTTGCGCGCCGCATACGACTTCTCGCCAAGACGATCACTCTTTTGCACGGCGACACCGTTACCGCCGTAGCCGCCTGTCATCGAGATGTTGACGGGGGCGTTGATCGTGATCTGTGTAGGTTTATTTTTCGAGGCATCGAGCTGAATGGCGTTCGTCAGCGTATTGCCGTTCGCAAAGCCCTTCGTGATGATGTTGACTTCGCGTGCAGTCACGGTAACATTCTTGCCATTTCCAGCATAGATGCCCGTCGGATTGCCGACGGTGTTCTCTACTTGGAGATTGAGCTTATGCCCTGCGGCGTTGATGTTTATATTGTTATCCGATGCATAAATCGCAGCAAGGACGTTCGTCTTTTTGTCGCCGAGCTTGTCCTTGCCGATGCGCACAAGTGTATCGCTGCTGAAATTCTGCGATTGTGTGATACTGTCTGTAAGCGCTGTGCCGGTTTGCCACACGGCATTATCGTTTGCTGCTGCAGGCACTGCGAGCACGACGGAGGCGGTACTGCCATAGACATGATCCGGTTCGAGCATCGTGACCTTGTTGAAGCGGGAGAATGCCTTGTTGTCGGAGAAATCCTTTGCCTGCCAAGAATACCTCTCCGCATCGTCGCCATCCGTAAAGACACTCAACGTATCGCCGAGTTCGAGCCACAGGCGTTTCGTGTAGTACTCGGCATTGAGCTTGCCGAACCAGCCTTCCCGCTGCGTAACGGAAGTGATATGCGTCCAATTGGCCGGATGATCGGATAGCAGGTTGGATACGGTCGTCTGGTAGACATTCGCATCAATTTGACTGCCGCTCGGAGAGAGATTATACGTCATGACATACGCCGTGCCGTTTGGCAGAATTTTGAGATCGCGTATGTCCTGATCGGTGCCTTTGACATGCTGCGGCAGTACGACGCGCTTCTGCGTCGTACTCGTCAGCTTACCGTTTGCATCGGTCTTCGCCACGTTGATCGCCGTGTAATGCGTGTTTCCCGTGCCATTGTAATGCTGATAGCCGCCGATGCAGGAGACGAGGATGTGATTGTTGAACTTATTGAGCCGACCTTGGTCGATGTTGCGGCTGATGCGCGTATAGCTGCCGAATTTCAGGCTGCCGTCGTCCTGAATATCGTACTGCATGAGGAAGCCGTCGTCGTAGGGATCATAGTCGCCGAGCGGATTGACGGATGTAGCTACGTAGAGCTTGCGTCCCTCGACCAACAGAGCCTCGCCGTGCACCATCGCCTTTGTCGGGTCACCCGTGTAGGTCTTGCCCTTCACACCATTTTTGTCTTCATCAAGGTTCTGGAACGTCTCGGTGAAGTTGTAGCCGCAGTATTTCTTGATGTCCTCTTTGAGATTGACAATGGCGCGTTTGTTCTCTATCAGACGCTTACCGTCCCGTTTCACGACGCCAATCTGGCCGAGGTCATAGCCCGTCATATAGATATAGTCGTCGCTGGCTGCCGCTGCGTGCATATTCGGTACGGAGGTCGTCTTGCCGTTTGCCACCGACGCAGCAGCCCCCTCAGAGTTCGGGTCGATGAGCTGGGTTCCTTCCAGTTCCGTCGTGCTGTAGGTGTACTGCCGCAGCAAAATCAGACTTTTGCCCTTCTGATGGAATCCGAAGGACGCAGGGTCACGGTTGAGGTTCTTCAGAACTCCTACTTTGGGCGTCGCGCTGACATCCGTCGTTACGCGCGAGCCAGTGACTGTCCCCATCTCGCTGTTTCCATAGTCCGATGGAATCGTTGACACGAGATTTGCAGCACTTGCCACGGAGCCGTAGAGCAGCCCGCACAGAACGAGTGCCCCCAATTGCAAGTGCTTCTGTTTGCCTGAATGCATCTTCATTGTCTTTCCTCCCTAAAATTCATAACGGAATGTCGCATAGTAGCTGCGCCCCTGTAGCGGGTATTCGATATTGACCTTGCCGGGGGAGCTGCCATACCTCTGTACACTGTTTACGCGCAGCTGCGGCCCACGATCAAATACATCGTTGCAGCCAAGCGTCAATGTCATGTCCTTTTTCGGCGACCACTTGAGTCCCAGATTGACGACGGTCAGAGCTTCCTGTGGGCGTCCTGCGAGTTCTTTTTCTATTGGATCGCTGACCTGCGGAATGGCGTAATGTGTGTAGTATTTTGAGATATGATGTGTCTCACCGAAGAAGAGCCATTTCTCTGTCGGGCGATAGGTCAGGCGGAGATTGCCCTCCCATTTCGGCTGGTAGGTCGGACGCACCTCGGACCAGCCGTAGTGTACGCCGGGGGAGGAGTTTCTGCGCTGTGCGCTGATCTGGAGATAGGTTCCCTCAAGGTCGAGGTCGAACTTCTTCCAGTGAAAATTGGTCTGCAGCTCAATCCCATGTGCCTTGCCGCGCATATCGTTGAAATACGAGCTGTAGTTGAGGCCTGCACGATAGAGGTATAGCATGCGCTCTGTGTCGCGCCAAAAATACGTCAGTGTCGTCCGATTGTCCGCGCCAAGCGCGCTGCCGTCCCAGATGGCGGAGAGGTCGAACTGCTTGCCATACTCCGGCTGTGGGAACTTCGCACCGCTTCCCTGGTAATCCATCGGTGCCGGAAGAATGCCCGCACCGTCGCCCGCGATCTCATACATGTTGAGCAGACGGAAGTATGTCCCACCCGTCATGCGCATGGAGAAATGGGGGGTAAACTCCTTCTTGAGTGCAAGCTGCCATGTCACTTTGGAGTCGACCTGACTGTCCTCGGGATGTACCCAGCGGTATGTCTTTAGCGGATTGAAGCGACCAAACTTGCTGTAGCCGACAATCTCCGAGCGGTTGTAACGGATCGCCGGCGTCAGCTGCCACGTTCTCTGTTTGTCGAGCGTGATCGTATCCTGCAGCTGCACGTTGAAGATGTTTTGATCGAACTGATTGCGCATCTGCGCCCAGAGGTTGCCGATGCCTGCCTGCACATCATCAATGACATCATCCAAGCCGTCGCCTTGAATTTTCATGCGCTCGTGCGAGTAGTTCATCTGGAAGTCCAGCATATTGTTCTTGCCGAGTTCATAAGTTCCGTCGACCTGCACGTTGTATTTGTTGGAGCGGTATTTACTCCACTCACGCATGGGTATCCTGATCTGCTTGCGCAGGCGGTCGTCAATGTGCTCCGCACGGTAGTCCTTCGATTGGTTCAGATAATCAATCATCCATCCCCATTCATAGCGTTTTCCGATATAACGGCGCTGGACGAGCAGCTCTGCGGCATCAATCGTCTGACGGCGGCTGTCGTATTTGTAGAGGTCGTATCGATCCGTCTCCAGCCCCGGTACAATCATGTCAAAATAGCTGTTTGTCGAAACCCACAGGCTGTCCGGAAGGTGACGATTTACTTTCTTGTATGTCCCCTTGATCATCCAATCGTCATTCTGCCATTTGATCAGCAGGTCTGTGTTCCTGTAATCATTGTACTTGCGCCGGCGCTGCGGATTGTCTGCAGAGTCGGATTCTCGCACACCGTTATCTTCCAGCCACTGAACACAGCTGTCCACCTTGCTTTGCCATGCACCTGCGCCGTTTGCAGCATCGTATGCGGATTTCTCCGTCGCAGTCATGGACAAATAGCCTTGCAGCTCTTTTCTCGTGTCCAGTACCTGTTTTCCGAGCTGCGTATTTGTATAGAACTGATCCGCCGCATAGCTGTGATATGGAAAATCCCCGTCGCGCTGCTCGTGGTTGAAGCCAAAGAGGAGGCTGCCGCTGCCGACGGGGGCCGTGACCTCGACGGATGCCTTCCGCGAGCCGAAGGAGCCGGGACCGATCTCCGCCGAGCCGTGTGCGCCCGTGGGCCTTTTCGTCACGATATTGATGACGCCGCCGATGAATGTGCCTGCGAAGCGCGCGGGGATGTAGCCGCGATAGACCTCGATGCGTTCGACGTTGCTGACGGGGATGGTCGAGATGTCGACCGCCGCGTCGCCGCCGAGGTTCGTGAGTACGCCGTCGACAAAGACACCGACCTGTGCCGCCGTCGAGCCGCGCACGGTCACGGTCGTGTACTGTCCCTTGCCGTTGACCTCGCGTACATGGACGCCGGGCACCATCTTGAGGAAGTCGGGCAGGGTCTTCTGCTCGCCCTGAAACTCCTCGGGGCGAATGACGGTCACGGTGCCGGGGGAAAGGATCTCCTCCCACGCGGGGCGTTTCGCCTCGACGGTGATGTCGGGGGTTGTGTATGCACCGTCCTGCGCGGGGGCGGGTGCGGGCGTCGTCTCGGCGGCTGCGGCGGGGTGCGACAGAGCACCGACCATCAGCATCCACAGGACGCCCGCAACAAGCTGTTTCTTTTTCCTTTTCTCAGACATGAAAGAGCCTCCGTTCTCTCCAGAAGAATCAAGTGTTTTTGAAAGATATGGAAAATATAACCGCAGGGAATCCCTTCTTTCCACGAAAAAATCCGTCTGCGACCATGGATTGGTTCAGACGGATTTTTTTCATGAGAAAAGAAAAACCGGTGCATTAAATACAACCGGAGATGCTCTGTCATGAAATATGAACAAAATCCCCTACCCATCGCTCGCAGGTACCGGCCTTTGAAATCCGCAAAAGCCGACGGTGATGTCGGAATAGGTAAGTATCCTGGCTTGGTGTCATCGCCTGCACACGCCTTCCCAGAGATAGCTCCAGTGACATTGTTATGCGCAGGCTCTTCCTTACAGTGGCGGGACCGCTCCGGCTTCGAGGAGTCGCTGATAAAATGATTCCATCAGCGATTCCTCACCGAATTCCAGATTAAGTCTTTCGACGCCTATTCCCTCTTATATTTAATTTTTATGTTTATATTAATACCTATCATATAATTTTGTCAATAAGAGAATAAAATATATATATCTGTCATTTGAGACTGTGTTGATAAATTGCGATGGATTTGTGGTATGCGCGGTTGCGTGAGAGGAATCTTCAATGCTATAATGACAACGTTTGAATTTTGTGCATAGGAGGTGCGGCGATGCCGATGGATGAGTTTGCGTGGCGTGTGAGACTTGCGCGTCGCCGCAAAGCGCACAAGCGGAAGTTTGCCCTCGCAGCGGGGTTGATCGTTGTGACGCTGGCAGTGATTGCATGGTATTTTGCCTACTACACGCAGCGCCCCGAGTACGCGCTCATGCAGGCAGCTGTCGCTTTGGAGGAGCATGATTTAGAGGCTTTTGAGCGCCGCGTGAATGTCACGGCGGTTGCGGAGGCGGGCTATGACGATCTCACCTATGTTCTCTTTGCACGCGATACCAGTCTGAATGAATCCGAACGCAATGCCTCCGGCAAGTTCTATGAGAAGATCAGGGGTAGCGTCACAGAGGGGCTTGCGCGGACGATCGAGGGCGCGGTACGCACGGGCGCATGGGCGGAGCCGGACGGCGCAGATGCGCTGAAGGGGCGGCAGCTCGGCATTGACTTCGAGTATCTGATGGAGTGCAGCCATCTGCGCGATACGAGTCTCGTGCAGATCGGCGAGGTCGTGCGCGACGGGGG
Source organism: Selenomonas sp. oral taxon 126 (assembly GCF_001683335.1). Taxonomy (GTDB): domain Bacteria; phylum Bacillota; class Negativicutes; order Selenomonadales; family Selenomonadaceae; genus Centipeda. Next base: position 459,465 of record NZ_CP016201.1, on the reverse strand, counting down.
CGGCGCTGTGGCGACGCTGACCGTTCTGGACGGCGGGACGGGCTTGGAGTTCCCGTTGCAGCTGCGCATGGAGCAGACGGAAACGGGCTGGCAGATCGTGCGCGTGATGAATTACCGTGCCTATCTCGAGGCTGTCCAAACGGCAGCGGGCAGAGATATCTCACGCTACATCCAGGCGACGCGTCCCATCGTCGACCGCTACAACGGTGTGTTCCGATCGCGGCAGAGCGAGTTCCGCAGCCTGACGGAAACGGGGTGGGGGACGTATACGACTGAGCACCGCAAGGCGCTGCTCCGCCTCCTGCAGGAGGATATGATCCCCGTGCTGAAAAAGTACCAACGTGAACTGGATGCTGTGGAGGTTCCACCCGGTGCAGCGTATCTCGCCGCCCAGAGGAGGGCTGCGACAGAGGCATCCATTGCCTCGTATGAGAGCTTCGTACGCGGGCTGGATACGGGGATGTCCGAGGACTTTGCGCGCGCAGAGACACTGCACAAGCAGGCACTCACTTACGATCTGCGCGTCGGTGACATGATCCGCAGAGGTGCTGTGAGCGAGGAGACACCCGCGACGCCGTGATAAATGAACCCAAAAGGTCTTACCATACGCAACTGTGCGTGTGATAAGACCTTTTCCTATGCGCCGATCTGCTGTGCGGTGCGGCGCATTGCTCTGCGATATCCGTAGAGAAGGACGGCGACCATAACGAAGAAGCTCGCGTTGTAGGCGTTGTAGACGACGTGCATGGAGTGGATGCCGACGATGTCCCAACCCCGGCACCACGCGACGCGGAAGAGGCAGTAGGCTGCGAATGCCGCGATCATGGGCGTGAGGGTGTCGCCGAGTCCCCTGATCGCGCCGATGTAGACCTGATTGATGCCGTAGAGCCAGTAGAAGGCGAACGTCCAGTAGACGGCGTCGAGGGCGTTCTCGATCACGGCGGGATCGTCGGTGAAGATGGGGATGAGCGTCGGGGCGGCGAGCCCTGCGATGAGCGCCATGAAGAGCGCGCCGAATCCCGCAAGTCTGAGACTCACGCGCAGCCCTGCGCGTACGCGTGCAAGGTCGTGCGCGCCGACGTTCTGGCCGATGAAGCTCGTGAGCGCAATCCCAAAGGCAAAGAGCGGGTAGTAGAGGAAGCCCTCGATGCGCGCGTAGACGGTCATGCCCGCCATCGCGGCGTAGCCGAAGCTGTTGATATAGGTTTGGATGACGAGCGAGGAGATGCTCATAAAGACAGCCTGCAAGCCCGCAGGAATGCTCGTGCCGAGGATGGGCATGAGGTGCGCGGACTGAAAGAAGGGGCGAACGAGGGTGAAATGCCACGCACCGTGGAGGTGGAGGAGTTTGCGCAGGGCGAGGAGCGCCGACGCGTACTGTGCGATGATGGTCGCAGCCGCCGCGCCCGCAATGCCGCAGGGAATGACGATGAGGAGGAACACGTCGAGCACGATGTTGAGGACGACGGCGGCAGCGAGGTAGTGCAGGGCACTCGTCGTATTGCCGAGCGCATGCAGAATCGCGCTCGCTGTATTGTAGAGGAGCTACGCGAGCATGCCGAGGAGCGCGATCCGCAGATAGAGGCTTGCCATCGGGATCAGCTCGTCGGGCGTTGCAAGCGCCGTGAGCAGCGGTTCGGTCAGCACGATGCCCGTAGCTGTGAAGAGAACAGCGAAGGCGAGCACAGTGACGAAAATGCTCTGTACGAGCCCGCTCAGGCGGTCATATTGCTTTTCCCCATAGAGATGGGAGACGAGCACGCTCAGTCCTGCGGAAAAGCCGATGAAGAAATTGACAATGACGGAGAGAATGAGGCTCGCCGTGCCGACGGCGGCAAGCGCCTGTGCCCCGAGCACCTGCCCGACGAGAGCCGTGTCCGCAATGCTGTAGAACTGCTGCAGGAGCTGCGAGAGCAGGATGGGCAGCATGAAGATAAGCAGCTGACGGATGATCGGCCCCTTTGTAAAGTCCCGCTGATCGGCGCTGTGGAAAAGCAGGACGTGCAGATGATGCAGATTGTGATGCAGAAAATCATAGGTGAGCGGGTTGCGCACGCCGTAGATGCGCTCGCGGCGTTTCAGGGCGCAGAGCTTGTTGAGCAGTTCTTTCATAATGAGATATTTTATCACATAGCGATGTAATATGGAAACAAAAAAGCAGGAGAATCGTCTCTCCTGCTCTATATGGGGAATCATCCTTAGAATGCGGGGATGATCGCGCCCTTGTACTTCTCGTTGATGAAGTTTTTGACTGCCTCGGAGTGGAGCGCCTTCATGAGCGCCTGAATCTCGGGGCGGTTCTCATCGCCCTGACGGACGACGAGGATGTTGACGTACGGGGAGGTCTTGTCCTCCATGAAGAGGGCATCGCGCGTCGGCACGAGATCCGCCTGCATTGCCCAGTTCGTGTTGATGACGGAGATGTCGACATCGTCGAGGGTGCGCGGCAGTTGCGGCGCCTCGATCTCCTTGAAGACGAGCTTCTTCGGATTGTCGACGACATCCTGCACGGTTGCGGCAGCGCCGACACCGTCCTTGAGCTTCAAGAGGCCTGCACGCTCGAGGAGGAGCAGGGCGCGTCCGCCGTTGGTCGGGTCGCTCGGGATGGAGACCTGTGCGCCGTCCTTCACCTCGTTGATGTTCTTGATCTTGTGCGAGTAGATGCCCATCGGCTCGACATGGACGCCGAGGACGTTCGCGAGCTTCAGCTCGGGATGCTCGGTGATGAAGTTCTTGAGGTACGGCTCATGCTGGAAGAAGTTCGCGTCGATTTCCTTGTCGTTCGTCGCGAGGTTTGGCTGCACGTAGTCGTTGAACTCGACGATCTCGAGCTTGATGCCGTCCTTTTCGAGCTCGGGTTTGATGACTTCGAGAATTTCGGCGTGGGGGACGGGGGAGGCGCCGACCTTGACGACCTTCTCCGACTTACCGGCATTATCCGCACCGCCGCCGCAGCCGACGAGGGCGAGCGTGGTGAGCGCGAGGACGAGGGTGAGTAATTTCTTCATAAAAACCTCCTTGATGGACTCTCTTGGATGCTCCCAACGGGAACCTATCTCTTATTCAGTCGTGCGGCGAGGGTGTTGCCCGCAAACTGCACGAGCTGGACGAGAACGATGAGGATGACGACGGTCGCAATCATGATTTCGGGGCGGAAGCGTTGGTAGCCGTAGCGGATCGCAAGATCCCCGAGACCGCCGCCGCCGATTGCGCCCGCCATTGCGGACTCGCCGACGAGGGCGATGATGACCGTCGTGAGCTGGCTGACGATGCCCGGCATGGACTCCGGCAGCAGCACGCGCGTGATGATCTGCATCGGCGTCGCGCCCATCGAGAGCGCCGCCTCAACGAGTCCGTGCGGCACTTCGCGCAGCGATGTCTCCACCTGCCGCCCGATGAAGGGAACGGAGGCGATGACGAGCGGCACCATCGCCGCCGTTGTGCCGATGGCAGACCCGACGATGAGACGGGTCAAAGGGATGATGGCAACCATCAGGATGATAAACGGAATGGAGCGCACGGCGTTGACAACTGCGCCGACGGTGCGATTGACCATCGGTGCGTCGAGGATCTCCCCCTTGCTCGTGACGTGCAGGAGCACGCCGAGCGGGATGCCGATGGCGGTCGAGATCGCCATGCTAAGGGCGACCATGTAGATCGTTTCGCCCAGCGCCTTAGTGAGGAGCGGCAGCGTTTCGGCGGACATAGCCGATCACCTCCTGTTTCAAATGCTGTGCAGAAAGATACGAAATCGCTGCCTCGATCTCCCTGCGTTCGCCGCGCATGCCGATAATCATGCGGCCGAACGGCAGCTCCTTGATCTGGTCGAGCGTGCCGAAGAGCATTGTGACCTCGATATCGGGGAAGAGGCGGATCATGTCCGCGAGCACGGGATTGTCCGCGCTCTCCCCGAGGAAGGTGAGGCGCAGGAGCATATAGCTGTCGCGGCTCGGCGTCTCCTCGATGGGATTGCCGCGAAATGCCGTCGGCAGCTCGTTCGAGAGGAGGACGCTGATGAACTCCTTCGTAATCGGCTCGCGCGGCGCGGTGAACACGTCCACTACGTCGCCCTCCTCGGCGATGACGCCACCGTCGATGACGGCAACGCGGTCGCAGATGTCCTTGATGACCTGCATCTCGTGCGTGATGACGACGACGGTCAGCCCCATACGGCGGTTGATGTCGCGGATGAGCGCGAGGATGGACTTCGTCGTCTGTGGGTCGAGTGCAGAGGTCGCCTCGTCACAGAGCAACACCTTCGGATCGCTCGCGAGCGCGCGCGCAATGCCGACGCGCTGCTTCTGCCCGCCCGAGAGCTGCGAGGGATAGGCGTCCGCCTTGTCCGCAAGCCCGACGAGGGCAAGCAGCTCCGTCACCTTCGGCTTGATCTCGCCCTCGGATTTGCCCACGAGTTTCAGTGGGAACGCGACGTTGTCGTAGACGGTCGCGGAGGACAGCAGGTTGAAATGCTGGAAGATCATGCCGATGTGGCGGCGCTCCTCGCGCAGATCGCTTTCACTCATCTGCATGAGATCGCGCCCGTCAATCAGCACCTCGCCGCTCGTCGGGCGCTCGAGCATATTGATGCAGCGGATGAGCGTGGACTTGCCCGCGCCCGAGAGCCCGATGATGCCGTAAATGCTCCCACGCTCGATATGGAGGTCGATGCCGCGCAGCGCGTGAATATCGCCCTCGTATGTTTTGACAATATTTTTCAGATGTATCATATAGTAGCCTTCCTTCGGCTGAGATTCCGATTAAACGTAGCACAGACGCGGCTTTTTGTCAATGTTTTCCCCAACGCTTGCGATGTGTTTACGCTATTGATAAATAAAAAAGATTCGGTTGTCACTGAGGGCAATCTCGGCTATAATAGGTGCAGACCATACCAGAATATTCCTCTCTGTGAGAAAAGATATTGCTAATGAGAATCGTTTGCGGTATAATAAACTTCCAAACGATTTTGGGGGCGTTTTATTGCGCCTTGGGGCAGAGGGGGTATTACGATGCGTTGTCCGGATTTTGAGCATTTGCTCGGCTATCACGCTGCACCATTGCTGGCGGGGTTGACGGCAGGCAGTCTGCTGTCGTTCCAAAAGAGCCGCTTTCAGGATTTTGACGCAATGCTCGCGTCCTACGAACCCTGTTTTTCCTGCAAGGGAATCTCGACGTTCCGCGTGGCGGAGGGAGAGGAGTATGTCCTCATTCTCTTTTACCGTGCGGAGCTTGTGGCGCGTGCGCTCGCTGCACCTGCAGCGCAGACGATTCTGTGCGAGGCGGGCTACCGCATGACGGACAGCATGGAGGAGCATCTCGCCTTCCTGCGTCTCCGCATGCGTGTGCGCAAGACACTCCCGCCGGAGGTCGGCCTTTTTCTCGGCTATCCTCCGGAGGATGTGCGTGAATTCATTACGCGGCGGGGACAGGATTTCGTATGCAGCGGATACTGGAAGGTCTACACGAACGAGGCCGAGGCACGGGCGCTCTTTGAAGCGTATTCGGCCTGTACTCAGGAGTTCTGTACGCGGTTGGAGGCGGGACGGCCTCTCGCCGAGTTGGTGCAGGCAGTATAGAGGGAGAGACATTTCTCCCGGGATTCGATGAGGAGGATTTCACATGGCAAAAGTAGCAGTTGTGTACTGGTCCGGCACGGGCAACACGCAGAAGATGGCAGAGGCTCTCGTTGAGGGTGCACAGGGCGCAGGCGCTGATGTCGAGCTCTTCGAGGTGGACAGCTTCACTGTCGATCAGATCGACAGCTACGACGGACTCGCACTCGGCTGCCCCTCGATGGGTGCTGAGGAGCTTGAAGAGGGCTCGTATGAGCCGTTCTTCGCAGATGCTGTCGCGAGCGGCAAGCTCTCCGGCAAGCCGGTCGTGCTCTTCGGCTCGTGGGGCTGGGGCGCAGGCGCGTGGATGGAGACTTGGTCCGAGCGCACGAAGGAAGCGGGTGCAAATCTCGTCGACACGTTCATTGTCGAGAACGAGCCGGATGATGAGGGGATCGAGGGCAGCAAGAACCTCGGCGCAGCACTCGTCGGTGCGTGCTGATACGCACTGCGTATTCATTTGATAGAAAAGAGTCGCTTCGCGCGGGGCGGCTCTTTTTCTATATACCAAAACATTTATCAGTGATTCCCTAGCAGGAATTTTTGGGGGATAGAGAGAAATTATACAGATATGTGTTTGCCGTAATTTTGCTTCGAGTGTTGGATTGAGATAGAGGGAAAGGGCTGATATCTATGGAGACTGAGGCAGCAGCTTCCGCTGCCGCTGTGCAGGCGGTGGGCTTCATTCATCCCGTCATGGCGGATGTGATGACAATACTCTCGTTTGTTCTCGTTGTCGCCGCTGTTGCGATTGCTGCTGTTGCGACCCACTATGCGTGGCGGCAGACGGGGGGGACCGTCGACGTCATCGAGGGACATGTCTCGTGGCTGCGTACGGAGGCGGAGAGGCTTTCGGCGGAGATTCAGGCGTCCGTGGCAAAGGACAGTCAGACTGCCGAAGAGCTGGCGAGGCTCAAAGAACAGATTGCACAGATGGAGATTCGACTCGTGCAGGTGGAGGCGCTGGCAAAGAAGTTCGCTGCGGACATTGAGGAACTGAAGGAGCGCCCCGCTGCCGCGCCGCCGCCCGAACCTGAGCCGGCTCCCGAACCGGAACCTGCACCCGAGCCGGAGCCGGAAGAGGAGATCGACCTCGACGCCCTGCTCGAGAGCAAGCCGATCTGGCAGGATCTGCTCGATGACTATCATGCCCTGCGCGAGACCTTTTCGCCTGAGCGCGGCGCAGAGATGTGTGCGCCGATCATCGACAAGTATGCGCTGCATCTCCTCATCTGCGCGGATCATGCCGCCGTCGAGAACGGCAAGGCGATGCCGAAATTCGAGGAGGTCGATGATGTGGGCGAGGCGACGTTCTGGGCGTACGACATCCCGGGACAGCCGAACGACTTCGCCGTCATTCCGAGCCCCATGTTCCCATACGATCAGAAGATGCACGAGGAAGCGGGCATGAAGGAGACCTTTGCCGCGCGCTACGAGGCGGGCAAGAGCTACGACAAGCTCACCGTCGATATGCCTGCGCTCTTCTCCCTGCGCAAGGACAAGTGGAACATCGAGCAGCCGGGTCTGCTGAAGCTCGAGGGGTAAACAACGTATAAAAGAATGGAAGCTGTCGCATGGGGGGAACCTCTGCACAGCTTCTTTTTCTTTGTATTGTGGAAGATTTCCGCGATGTACGGAAATCTTCCGCCTATGTTTTGGTTATTGTATTTACGGAGGAGATTCAGCTCATACGGCAGAAAATCTTCCGTCAGGCAGAAGATGGAAGTCATGGGCAGCGTCGGCTAGGCGTAAAGAGTAAAATGAAAAAGCGGCAGTTGCGGTGTTTCCTCGACTGCCGTCTTCTTTGATCGCCGAACAGGCAAAACACGGAGCGCCGCCGTTGGTGCTCCGTGTTTTGCTATTCATGCTTCCGATACTTTTGATGTCTGCTGTTCGGCTTGTCCGGAATGGTGCGTTCGATCAGATTCTGCTCCAACGCCGGATTCAGATAGTTCCTGCGGAAGGTCGGTCTGTGTGACAGTCCGAGGCGCTGCATGAGCTCGGCTGCGGAGAGTGTGTCTTCGCCGAGCGCAGAGAGGAGTCGTCCGATCTGTGGCTGATCTTGGTCATTTTCTTGGTCGCTGTCTTGGTCGGTGCTGCGACCAACAACACTGATTTCACGCAGGCTGTCCCTGATGATCTCAAGCATCAGCTCCACGAATACGGTGCTGTCCGCCCGTGCATCCGCCGTGCCGAGCGCGTCGTAGTACTCCCGTTGGCGTGCTTGGATGAGCTCCTCGACGGGAAGCCAGAAAAAGAGATCCTTCCATTGGGCGAGCAGGAGGCTATGCCACATTCTGCCCATGCGTCCGTTTCCGTCTGAAAATGGGTGAATAAATTCAAACTCATAGTGGAAGACGGCGCTTTTCACAAGCGGATGCAGTTTTGACTGCCGATACCATGCAAAAAGATTATGGATGTGCTCGGGGACAAAGGAAGCCGGCGGCGCCATGTGAACCAGTGTTTTTCCATTAAATATACCGACACCGCCTGAGCGGAACCGCCCATGTTCCGGGACAAGACCGACCATCATACGTGCATGGGCATTTAATAGATCGTCGACGGATAATGGATCGATATTCAGCATAAGCTCATATGCCGCATAGGCGTTTTGAACTTCCCTGATTTCATTCGGGTTGCCAAGGACACGTTTGCCGTTCAGGATGGCTGTGATCTGCTCCAAGGAGAGGGAATTGTGCTCGATGGCAAGCGAGGCGTGAATCGTTCGGATTCTGTTTTCACGGCGCAGGTGCGGGCTGATCGTATCCTCCTGCAGAACGGTGATACGACCGACTTGTTCGCTGATCTCTGCAATCAGCGAGATGATTTTGTCTGTGATTTGGAAGGGCGGTTTGTAGTCGCTCATGGAGCGCCTCCATTGCGTTCTATAAAGATTAGCCGGCTATTTCTTCTTTTTCCCGTGCTTCTTGTCATCTGCGTCTTTTAGACAACCTTGCAAGAGAATCTGGTTGATGAGGATGTCTGTGTTCGCGGGGGCGATGGCGGCACCGTCGGCGAGTGTGCTCCACGCGCCCGCATAGTCCTTCGTGTGGATGAGCGCGACGGCGAGGGCGCTGTAGCTCGCGGCATTCGTCGGCGCGCGGCGGATGGCGTCGCGCAGGGGCGTGACAGCCTTTGCGGCGTTGCCCTCTGCGAGGAGGGCGAGCCCGTAGTTATGAAGGGCGGCGGCATCGTCGGGACTGGTCTTCAGATAGACCTCGTAGGCGCGGCGCGCTTCTTTGATGTTTCCTGCGCCCGTGTGCGCGAGGGCGATGCCGAGATACGGCTCCGTGCGCTTCGTATTGCGCTTCTGCGCGGCGGTAAAGTCGGCAAGCGCCTCGTCGTAGGCATTGCGGCGCAGATGGACGAGTCCGCGATAGATATAGCCGTCAGCATCGGCCGCCTGCATGAGGTGCGCGTTTGCGGCGCGCAGGGCGGCGTCCGAGCCGTCGGGGGCGTGCGCGGCATCGCGGATCATGAGGATCTCCTGTCCGTAGTTTTTGCCGGGGACTGCCCAGACACCGTTGAGCTGTGTCCAGCGCGTGATATTCCCGTAGATGTCGGGGCGGTTCGTGCGGATGAGGTCATAACGTGGGTCAACGATGGCGACCTGTGGACGTTCTTTGCGGCTGTATGCGAGCAAATGCTGTATATGCGCGCGCGCGCCCGTGCGGATGTCGGGGAAGGAGAGCCCCTTTGCGCCGTTTCCCGTTGCGCCGAGTCCGCAGAAGTTGTTTTGCTTCCAGTCTACGTCGCCGCCGTAAGCGAAGAAGCCCGTCTCCTTGAATGCCTGTGCGAGTGCAACGTCGGCACGTACTCCCTCGTGCTCCGCCTCCTCGTAGTATGCGTGCACGAGTTCTTCGGGCGTGCCCGTGAGCTTCGGCTGCGGGTTGCGCCTGAGGAGATAGGCAAGCATCTGCTCCTCGGTCGCCGCCGCTTCGCCCGCGATCGTGACCTCTGTCGGATCGGGCAGGGGCATGCGGAGGATGTCCTGATCTGCTGCGGGCAGGGAAAAATGCAGCCCTGCGGCGAGCTTTGCGTCTACGGTCATTCCCTGCGGGATGGAGGAGGGGATTGCGGGGCGCGGGATGGCGGCACTTGTCTCTGCCGCCGTGTATGCAGGTGCAGCAAGGAGTGCGGCGGCTGTGAGGGCGGCGGGAATGGATTTGAAGAACACGGGCATTTTCCTTTCGTTATTTTGTGCCGTAGAGCATGCCGACGCCGCACAGCATGAAGCGGACGGCGGGTGGCATCTCGATATTGCGCTCGGTGTTCGGAATGTAGGAGACATCGGCGATGCCCTGCTCCTTGAGATAGGCGACGAACTCGTCCATATCGCCGTACATATCCCTGTTGCCAAAGGTGTCGTGCAGGGCGAACGCGCCGCCCTTTTTCAGCACGCGCAGCGCCTCCTCGACGAGCATGAACTTATCCTTTTGCGTGCGTACCTCGTGAAAGACAAAATTGCTGACGACGGCGTCGAAGTGATTGTCGGGAAAGTCGAGCTTTGCCGCGTCCCCGTGCTGGAATGCGCAGCGCTCCGCAACGCCCTCGGCGGCGGCGTTCGACTCACACTGTGCCTGTCCGTAGTTCCACATCGGCGGCCAGTAGTCGATGCCCTGTACCTCGGCGAGCGGGAAGCGCTTTGCCGTTGCAATCGTGAGCGCGCCCGAACCGCAGCCGACATCGAGTGCCCTGCCGAGCCCGTCCCACGGCAGCTGATCGAGCAGATAGGCGTGGATGCGCCGCATGAGTCCGCCGCCCTCGAAATCGAACACGCGGCGGCAGTAGTACATATAGAGGACGACAATGGTCGCGACGCCGGCGAGGATTGCGAGGATGAAGAAGGGCGCGGTCACGCGGTCATAGATGACCGCATAGAGCACCGTGAGCACATAGAGCACGGCAGCGATGGCGACGAGTGTTTTCATCATCGGCGTGGAGATCCAGTTGCCATAGTTCGTTTTCATATCTTTTCCTCCTTTGCAAGCGAGGCAATGACTGCATCCACCTCGTTGTTGACCTCTGTGCGTAGCGCCCTGAGCGCGGGCGAAAACGCCGCCTCCTCCACACCGTAGGTGTGCTGTAGCTCGTATTCGAGTGGGAGCCACGTTGCGGGATCGCCCTCATTGTGCGTGATGACCGCCTCCATGCGATCGAGTGCCTTCGCGAGCCGCGCCTCCTCTGTCTCGCACGCGTCCATCTCGGCGAAAAGGTCGCGCACCTCCGCCGCATATGGGGGCGGGAGGGCGTCGATCCACGCATCGCGCAGTTCGTGTTCGCGTGCGCGGTCGGCATCCGTCTTTTCAAATGTCGGGATGTCACCTGTAAAGACCTCGCCCATATCGTGCAGCAGTGCCATGAGGAGGACGCGCGTGAGATCGACGGTGGGGAATTCATCGCGCAGAAAGTACGCCATCAGTGCCATCCGCCAGCTGTGCTCGGCGACGCTCTCCTGCCGCCCCGACTTCATCCACGCGTGGCGTGTGCGCTCCTTGAGTCCAGCGATGCAGTGAACAATGGCGAGATAGTCCTTTGGCGACATAGCTGCTCCTTTCGTATGGTTGAGAAGTATATCTATTATAACATATTGCAGGCTGCGCAGTTTGAAAAATAAATAAATCTAGAGTATGGCTACGGTGTGGCTATATTGTGTCTTTTTTATGTCTGTGCTATACTTTCTTCAGAGCAAATAGGAGGAGGCGGTTTTATGTCAACGACAATGGTTCGGGTTCGTATGGATACGGGGTTGAAGGAGCAGGTGGATGCAGCACTCGCCAGCATGGGGCTGAATATGTCCACCGCGGTGAATGCTATGGCGCGGCAGATCATTCATCAAGGGAAGCTGCCGTTTGAGCTGTACACGACAAGCCCTGCACTTCGTGAGGCAATCCGCGAAGCCGAGGACATCCGCAGACACCCGGAGGAGCATCGGGCATATACGAACGCGCGCGAGATGATGGAGGATATTTTGTCCTGATGTACCGTATCATTCCGACGGCGCGCTTCCGCAAGGATTTGAAGCGTGCCGCGAAACGTGGACTGCCGATGGAGCAGTTGGAGAACGTTGTAGACGCACTTTCTCTGGGGAAAACTCTTGCACCGAAATACCGAGATCATGCGCTCACAGGGAATTATGCTGGCTATCGTGAGTGCCATATCCAGCCGGATTGGCTTCTTGTGTACCGAATTGATGAAGAGATACTGACGTTGGTACTCGCATATACGGGGACGCACAGTGACCTCTTTTGAGCGAATTTTGCTGTAGAACGATGAAAAACATTGTCAACAAGCCGCGCATATAGTATAGTAGATTCCCATAGGAGGAATGTGTGTGAGACAGAAAATGGGCGTGCTCGGTCCTGTGGGGACGCACAGCGAGGCGGCGGCGCTCTATCTCATGGAGTGGCAGGGGCTCGACCGCGAGATCGTCTGCTTCGCCGACATCGGCGAGTGTCTGCACGCGGTAGAGACGGAGGCGGTGGGTGCCGCGTTCGTGCCCGTGGAGAATTCGCTTGAGGGCGCGATTGCCGTGACGCTCGACACGCTCGCGCGCTCGGACACGCTGCGCGTCCGACGTGAGGTTATCTGGCCTGTCCACAACTACCTCATGGCGCGCACCGAGGGCGAGATTCGCGCCGTCTACTCGCATGCACAGCCCATCGCACAGTGCCGCGACTTCCTCCTGCACCACTATCCGCAGGCGGAGATCATCAAGACGGCGAGCACGGCACGGGCGGCGGAGATCGTCGGAGCATCTCCCGTGGAGGCGGGGACGGCGGCAATCTGCACGCGGCGCGCGGGTGCGCTCAATGGTCTCATCGAGATCGCGGGCAAGATTGAGGATCGCGGCTCGAACTGCACGCGCTTCTTCGAGGTTGTGCGTGACGGGACTGCCGCACCGCTGGCGGAGCCGCTCGATACGGTGCTCCTCGTCTGTCAGATCGACGGCGCACGCGCGGGGGCACTCTACAACGTACTCGGCGAGTTCGCGCGCCGCGCGGTGAACCTCACGCGGATTGAGTCGCGCCCCGCGCGCACGGAGCTTGGTGCGTATATATTCTTTTTCGATCTGGACGCGCACAGTGCTCCCGATGCCCTGCGCGACTCCATCGATGCCGTCGCCGAGAAGAGCATCTGGCTGAAGGTGCTCGGCACTTTTCCCGTGCACATGGCACATAATGAATAGCAAGGAGAGATACCATGGTCGTTATTATGAATTCGGACGCCACGCAGGCGGATATTGAGGGTGTCATCCGCGCCATTGAGGAAAAGGGGCTTGAGGCAAAGGTCATGGAGGGCGCGCGGCAGAAGATTGTCGGCGTCATCGGTGACAAGACGAAGCTCGCCGCGACCCCGCTCGATGCCATGCATGGCGTCGAGACGACGGTCGCCATCTCCAAGAGTTACAAGCTCGCGAGCCGCGAGTTCCACCCTGCCCCGACCGTGATCGACATTCGCGGTATCAAGATCGGTGACGGTACGCCCGTCGTCATGGCGGGGCCCTGCGCCGTCGAGTCGCGCGAGCAGCTGCTTGAGACGGCAGAACTCATCAAGGCGGGTGGTGCGCAGTTCATCCGCGGCGGCGCGTACAAGCCGCGTACCTCGCCCTATGCGTTTCAGGGGCTCGAGGAGGAGGGGCTGAAATACCTCGCCGAGGCGCGTGAAAAGACGGGTCTTGCCGTCGTCACCGAGGTGACGGTTGTCGAAGCTGTGGATACGGTCGCTGCCTATGCCGACCTCCTGCAGATCGGCGCACGCAATATGCAGAATTTCGGCCTCCTGAGAGCAGTCGGACGTGCGGGCAAGCCCGTCATGCTCAAGCGCGGACTTGCCGCGACGATTGACGAGTGGCTGAACGCCGCTGAGTACATCATGAACGAGGGCAATCCGAACGTCATCCTCTGCGAGCGCGGTATCCGCACCTATGAGACGTACACGCGCAACACGTTCGACATCAGCGCGATTGCGGCAATCAAGCATCTCTCGCACCTGCCGATCATCGCCGACCCGAGTCACGGCACGGGCAAGTGGCGCATGATCAAGCCAATGTCCCTCGCATCCATCGCGGCGGGCGCGGACGGACTCATCATCGAGGTACACCCGAATCCTGCGCGCGCCCTCTCCGACGGGCCGCAGTCCCTCACACCCGAGAACTACCGCGACCTCATGGCGAGCGTGCAGAAGCTCAGCCGCTTTATGAAGGACGAGGCGATCGAGCCGATGGTGATGGAGTAAGCCGTTCTTTACAGTGTATTGTACTGTGCCCCGCCTCACTTTGTGGTGCGGGGGTTTTGTGCTTCCTTCAACCAAACGTATAACATTAAAAATTGACTTTTAACACTTAAAAAGTTAGAATGGAAGAAAAGAGTTAAAAAGGAAAGGGGGAGAGATTGTGCTGCGAGAAGAATTGGGGTTGGAGATACGCTATGCTTCGTGGGAAAAGGCTAAGAAACTGCCGTTATTTCTACGTGCGAATTATCAATTTTATCGCGCCGAGATCGAATCATCCTCTTGTATTTTAATCGAGCCGGAGAGCACCCTGGTCAGTGTAACCACACTAAGAAAGCATATAGCGCAGGTAGAGTTGTTCGCACAGCTTCCTATTGTACTCGTATTCGATCGTATATCCGAGTCGCGTAGAGGTGCGCTGATAAAATATAAAATCCCCTTTATTGTCAGGGGGAAAATGAGTTATTTGCCCTTTATCGGTACCTACATGGTGCCGGGAGAGCGATTGCAGCCTGTACAGCACTTTCTTCTGGCGACGCAGATCACGTTTTTTTATTGTTTATACGTTTCTGCACAGAGCGTTCCGCAATCAGTATTGTCTGATCGGCTTCCTTTTTCGGCGATGACGATGAGCCGTGTCGCGAAACAGTTGGTGGAGTCGAAACTCTTTCGTCGCCATAAAGAGGGATTGCACGTTATCTTGCGTAGCGCTGATGAGCCGAATGTCCTATTCGAGCGAGCACATGTGTTTTTGCGCTCTCCGGTACACTCCGTCGGCTATGCAGATCGTACGGAGCTGACACCTGATTTTTTCCTTGCAGGTGAGTCGGCGCTGTCAGAATACAGTTGGCTGAATCCGCCCTCATGTGATACCTATGCTGTTTATTATAGAAACTGTCCGATCGAGCTGCAGCAGGAACTCGTTGATGAGGAGCGTCAGGTGCGTGTGGAGCTGTGGCGATATGCTCCACATATCCTCAGCAGAGATGGCTGTGTAGACCCACTGTCACTTGCGCTGTCACTTCGCGAGAACACAGATGAGAGAGTTGAACAGGCAATCGAGGAAATGTTGGGCGACGTTTGGGAGGGAAGATATGGTTCAAGGAATTTTGAACTTTGAGCAGTATTTTCGTGCATTCAAAGAACAATATGTCATCATTGGGGGAACTGCGTGTGACTTGCTTATTCACGAGCAGGGCGGTGATTTCCGTGCAACAAAGGATCTCGATATGGTCTTGATCGTCGAAACGATGACATCGAATTTCGGGGGAGACGTTCTGGGCGTTTATTCGTGAGGCGGGGTATGAGACGTGGTGCAGATCGGATAAAACACCGCAATACTATCGTTTTGTGAATCCAAAATATGACCAATATCCTAAAATCATCGAGTTGTTCTCACGACAGCCGGATTACATCACACCAAGATCGGATATACACTTGGCTCCGATTCACGTCGATGATGACATATCCAGTCTGTCTGCCATTCTGCTGAATGATGTATACTATGAGTTCCTGCGATCAGGGATCGTTTCTTCCAGTGTGGGGGTTCCCGTCTTGGATATCCCTTATCTCATCGCATTTAAGGTCAAGGCATGGCTTGATAATCGTGAGAGAATGTCACAGGGGGAAGATGTGCATCATAATGATATAAGCAAACACAAGAACGATGTGCTTCGTTTGGTTTCCTATGTGCAGCCTGATATTACTACACCTGTTCCAACAGAGATTTACACGGATATAGATCATTTTTGTAACGCGATAGAAAATGAGGAGATCAATTTCAAACAGTTTGGACTGGGAAATGTGAGCAAAGAAGCGGTTTTAAAAGCAATCAGAGAGAGCTTTACGGTGGGATGAAGTGATTCCTTCGTACATGAACAAGGCGCGATCGCATGAAGTCTGACTTACCTCATGCAATCGCGCCTTTGTAGCATTTGTTATAAATAAAATACGATCACTAAACCTCTGCAATCACCTCGATCTCGCAGAGTGCGCCGGCGGGCAGTGCCTTTGCTGCGACGCAGGAGCGGGCGGGCTTGCCCGTGAAGTGACGGGCATAGACCTCGTTGAATGCGGCGAAGTCCGCCATGTCCGCGAGGAAGCAGGTGGTCTTGACGACGCGCGTGAGGTCGGTGCCGGCGGCTGCGAGGACGGCGCGCAGATTTGCACAGACCTGTGCCGCCTGTCCCTCGACGGTATCCGAGGTGATCTTTCCTGCGGCGGGGTCGATGCCGATCTGTCCCGAGGTATAGATGAGGTTGCCGACGCGCATCGCTTGGCTGTATGGGCCGAGGGCGGCGGGGGCGTTATCGCTGTGAATCGTTTCCATTGTAGTCTCCTTTCATCTTGGGCATCTTTTTCGCCTGCTCTTTGGGAGCATCCTCCGCGTAGCTTCTCACTACGCGTCGTCCTGTTTCCTCGATCAGACAAAAAATCTGCGCCAAGCTAAATCCAATACTTAGCTTAACATCATAAATCGTTAAAAAAGGAAGCCGTTTCACAAACAAGCGGCTTCCTTTCGTCATTTCTGAGTTACGTTTAGTGAATCGTCGTAACGCGGACGGCGACGGAGCCGCCCTCGTTGTAGGTCATGCCCGCGACCATGACGACCTTGTCACCCTGCTTGACGTAACCGTGCGAGAGTGCGCCGCGCGTGCAGGACTCGATCATGTCCTCGACGCTCGTCCACTTGCGTCCCTGCATGGGGTAGACACCCCAGCGCAGGTTGATGTGACGTGCAATCATCGGGCTTGGTGCGTAGGCGACGATCATCGCCTTCGGGCGGTACTTCGACACAACGCGCGTCGTGTAGCCGGACTGGGTCGGCGTGAGGATCGCGGCCGCACTCGTCTCATAGGCGAGCTGCACCGTTGCGTGCGAGACGGCATCGGTCACGGAGGAACGCTCGCGAATGCTGCGTGCACGGATGATCGTGTCGTACTCGAGCGACTGCTCCATGCGCAGGGCAATCGTGCTCATCGTCTTGACCGCCTCGACAGGGTAGTCGCCGCTTGCTGTCTCACCCGAGAGCATGATTGCGTCCGCACCGTCAAAGATCGCGTTGCCGACATCCGAGACCTCCGCGCGTGTCGGGCGCGGATTCGTTGTCATGGATTCGAGCATCTGCGTTGCGACGATAACGGGCTTGCCGACCGCGTTGCACTTGCGGATGATCTCCTTCTGGATGACGGGCACGTCCTCTGCCGGTACCTCGACGCCAAGGTCGCCGCGTGCGACCATGATGCCGTCCGAGACCGCGAGGATTTCGTCAAAATTGTTGACACCCGCGAGATTTTCGATCTTCGGGATGATCTCCATGTGACCACCGTGCTTTGCGATCAGATGGCGGATCTCCTCCACGTCCGCCGGACGCTGGATGAAGGATGCCGCAACGAAGTCCATGTCGTTCTGGATGCCGAAGATGATGTCGCGTTCGTCCTGCTCGGAGATCGCGGGCAGACTCAGCTCGATGCCCGGCGCTGCAACGCGCTTGCGCGTCGACATCGGACCGCTGTTCTGCACCGTCGTCACGATATCCTTGCCGCGAATCTCATCGACAACGAGCCCGACCAGACCGTCCGAGAGCAGTAGCGTGTCGCCCGCCTTTACCTCGTTGTAGAGATTTTTGTGATTGACACTGACATGCGTCGCATCGCCCGGTGTGTCCTCGTAGGTCAGCGTGAACTGCTGCCCCTTTTCGAGCTGGACCTTGCCGTCTGCGAACTCGCCGAGGCGCATCTCCGGCCCCTTCGTGTCGAGAATGAGCGAAATGACTTTTCCCGAACGCTCTGCCGCCGCGCGCACCTTGTTGATACGCACGAGATGCTCCTCATGTGTGCCGTGCGAGAAGTTGAAGCGCGCGCAGTTCATCCCGTTCTCGATGAGCGCGTCAACAATTCCCTCGGGATCCGTTGCCGGCCCCTGTGTGCAGATAATTTTTGTCTTTTTCAGCATATCATGTCCCCCGCTTTTTAGGAATCACTGATAAGGTGCTTCCCTTGTCCCTGAAACTTATGGAAGCACTGATAAATTCAGCCCGCCATCTTGACGTATCTTTTTTGCCCGCACTGTGTCGACAAATCCTCCACATAGCTTTGGCTATGCGTCCGGTTTGTCTCCTTGTTCGGACGAAAAAATCTACGCCAATCTGACAGACTTCATTTTATCAGCGATTCCGTACAACTACTCATATTTTACACTCTTTTTAGAGAGAAGTAAAGGAAGCAGGATATAAAAGTACCTGAATGATTCTCCTTATGAAAGAATACACGAATCCAATTTGACAAACAAAAGACTTTTCCCTTATGATGAAGCGTATTCTTTTCAGAAAGGGTGGTTTTATGGATTTCCTCAATGCTGTGGTTGGCTCGATTAACGATTTCCTGTGGACCTATATCATCATCGTGGTGCTCGTTGGCTCGGGACTCTGGTTCACACTGTCGACGGGGCTCGTCCAGCTGCGTGCACTGCCTGAGATGGTGCGCCTCCTCGCGGGCGATCTCGGACGGCGGCCGAGCGGACGCAAGGCGATCTCCTCGTTTCAGGCGTTCTGCGTCAGCACCGCCTCACGCGTCGGCGTCGGCAATATCGCGGGCGTTGCCATCGCGATTGTCACGGGCGGCCCGGGCGCTGTGTTCTGGATGTGGGTCATCGCCTTCATCGGCACGGCGACGGGCTTCGTCGAGAGCACACTCGCGCAGATCTACAAGATTCCGCGTGGACACGGACTCTTTCATGGCGGCCCTGCGTACTACATTCAGAACGCGCTCGGGCAGCCGGCGGTCGCAAAGCTCTTTGCCGTGCTCATCTCCGTGACGTTCGGTCTGATCTACGTCTCCGTGCAGGCAAATACCATTGCGCTCTCGATGGAGAAGGCATTTGGCATCGAAACCTGGGTGATGGGGGCAATCCTCTCCGTCCTCGCGGGTGTGGTCATCTTCGGCGGCATTCACCGCGTGGCAAGCCTCTCCTCGCTGCTTGTGCCTGTGATGGCGGGGATCTATCTCCTGATTGCACTCATCATCATCGTCATGCACATCGATCAGGTGCCCGCAATGTTTGCGCTGATCCTGCACGATGCATTCAGTCCGCAGGCGGCGGTTGGCGGCGGCATCGGCACGGTGATCCTCACGGGTATCCGCCGCGGGCTATTCTCGAACGAGGCGGGCGAGGGATCGATCCCAAATGCGGCGGCGACGGCAAATGTCACGCATCCCGTGAAGCAGGGACTTGTGCAGGCATTCGGTGTCTACGTCGATACGTGGATCGTCTGCTCGGCGACCGCATTCATCGTGCTCCTCACAGGACAGTACACGATCGGCGGCGACACGACGGGCATCGCACTCGCGCAGGACTCGCTCGCAAGCGTCTTCGGTCCGTGGGCGTCGAGTCTGCTCGCGGTTCTCATCTTCCTCTTTGCATTCAGTTCCGTCGTTGGCAACTACTACTACGGCGAGATCAACATTCACTTCTTCGGCGAGAACAAGGGGCGTGCGCTCTTCATCTACCGCCTCAGCGTCGTTGCAATGGTGTTCTTCGGCTGCGTTGCGGCGCTCGGACTCGTGTGGAACCTCGCCGACCTCTTTATGGCGATGATCTGCCTCACGAACCTCTACGCCATCGCGCGCCTTGCGCCGCTCGCACGTATTGCCCTCGCTGACTACTTCGCGCAGAAGGCGGCGGGGAAGAATCCCGTGTTCGACCCCTCTGTTATGCCCGACCGGCGTGGCATCACCGCATGGACACCCGAGCAGATGCACGCACAGAGACATTGACCCGTCGAGTGTTCTCCGTAAAAAATAAAGGAATCGCTGATAAAATGAAGTCCGTCGGATTAGTGCAGATTTTTTGTCCTGTCAAGGAGACAAACCCAACGCTGCAAGGGCTATGTGGAGGATTTGTCGACACAGACAGGGCGAAAAAGATGTGCTAAGACGGCGCGGCTGAATTTATCAGTGCTTCCTAAAGCATGAACACGTATATCGTCATTTGGAGCGTGTGGATGCCTAAAAAACAATTGTATTTTTTATTGGATAGATATTTTCTTTTTGAAAAATATGTGGTAGTATTGTCCCAGAATAGACTGGGGTATGAATGGGTCATGCAAACAAGCACCCAAATTTAGGAGGCGAACTACTTGTTCAAAGAAATCAAATCGCGCCGTCTGGCGCTGCTCGTTGCCATCGCACTCGGCGGGGGCGGATTCCTTTCGTCTGCGCAGAATGTATCTGCGGCAGATGTGACGGGAAGGAATGTGACGATAGACGATACACAGGCACCAAGCAATAACGCCGAACATCCCGGAGGCGGAGCCTCTATCGGTACAGCCGCAGGTTTTATCAAGGACGAGCATGACAACGGCAACGTGAAAGACAACACGCTGACCTTCAAAAACCTGTCTTATACCAACCGGCTGTATGGCGGCCTCACGTTCGGCAAAGGAAATGTGACGGGGAACAAGGTGTTCGTCAATTCGGCAACCTCGCCGCTCGTCTCAACCGCTGACAGCATCTACGGCGGCAGTGCAAATGGCGGCGGCAATGTCGAGGACAATCATGCCACATTCAACGGCAATCATCTCAACGGCGACTTGGTTGGCGGTATGGCGACTGATGGCGGCACAGGAACCGTCAAGAAAAACACGGCGACGCTCAAGGGCGGCAACGTGCATGGAAATATCTACGGCGGCACGACAGACAATCAGGCGAACGGTGACGTGCTCGAGAACGAAGTGCTCATCGAAGGCGGCACCGTCACAGGCACAGGAAATGTCTACGGTGGCTATACCGATCAGAACAGCAATGTGAAAGGAAACATCGTCACCATCAAGGGCGGCGTCCTGAACGGAATCTACGGCGGCTATTCCAGCGGCACGGGAGAAGTGTCGGGCAACACCGTCAACCTCGGCGACGGCACGAGTGCCATGAAATCGGGCTATGCCATCAATGGAAAAATTATCGGCGGGCGCAGCATCGCACATCCCGAAAAAGTGTCCAACAACACGCTCAACGTCAATACCAATGCCACGGCGTACAACATCGAGAACTTCGAGACGATCAATTTCAACTTCAATGCCCATATGAATACGAGCAACCCCCTGCTCACGCTGACGGATTCGGGCAAAACAAAGCTCAAAAGCCTCAGTCAGATCAACGTGAATAATGCAGCGGTCGGCGGCGGCACTCTGATCGAGAACACGCACGGTATTGATGTTGACAATTCTGCGGATGTGGGACGAACGGCAGACAAGACGGAAACCATTATCAAGAAGCACACGGCCGGCGACAAGATCATCTATCGTACTTACCAGTTCAAGAACGCGACGGAAAAGGATACGGACGGCACAGCAACGTGGGGCGGTCGTTCTCTGATCGGCAACACAACAACGAAAAACGAAATAACATTGACCGGCAACCATGGCGCACAGAGTGTCTATGGCGGTTGGACGAGCGGAATGGGCTCAACGGCGACGGGAGAGAAAGCGAAGAACCACAGCATCGACAACAAGATCACGTTCAATGGGGCACCGACCGATACAGTGAACAATATGTTCGGTGGCTTGACCGTTTCGCCGGGCGGTAATGCGACGGGCAACCGTGCCGTACTGCAGGCCGGGAAGGTAACCGGCTCATTGAACGGTGGTTCTGTGGGTGCAACTGGCGGCAGCACGACGCGCAACTTCGTTGAGATCAACGGCGGCGAGGTGGGCGGTGCGACCTATGGTGGCTATACATCCAGTACCGGCAAGGCGGAGGAGAACGAAGTCACCATTACGAATGGTACGGCAAAAAATCTGTACGGCGGCTTTTCTGAGAACGGCAGTGCAGAGGGGAATAAAGTGTTCGTCAAGGGCGGCACGGCGCGGAATGTCTACGGTGGCAAAGCCTCTCACGGAAATGTGACGAAGAACACCGTTGAGATCACAGGCGGTACGGTGACCCAGTCAATCTACGGCGGTGAAGCCAGCGGCTCTGGAAAGGTGGAGTACAATACTGTTACGCTCGCAAGTGGTACAACGAGCGGCGATATTTTTGGCGGGCTTGCTTACTCCGGCGATGCTACGAAGAACATAGTCAACATCAACGGCGGTGATCTGAACAATCACGATGTCTACGGCGCATGGACGACAAGTGGCAACGCAACGGGCAACACGGTCACGATCAAGGGCAACGGGGGAACGGTACAAAATATTACCGGTGGACGTTCGAACAGTGGTAATGCGACGGGCAACACGGTCAATCTTGGCGATGGGACTTCTGACTTCACGACGGGCATCACGGGAACCATCTCCGGCGGCAATGGTGCGACTGTCGGAAAAGACTATCTGACAGACAATACGCTGAATGTCTACGATAATGTGCAGGCGACGAACATTAGTAATTTTGCCACGATCAACTTCCGTTTCAATCAATATGTGACAAAGACAGACTCTTTCTTGAGACTGACTGATACGGGCGTGACAACCATCCGCAGTCTCAATGACCTCCATCTTCACGGTGAGCACGGGCACAAGGGTACGCTGATTGAGAAGACCGGTGCGGGTGGTACGATTGACATTGCAGACGGTCAGAATCGTCTTGCCAAGACAGAAGATGCGAAGGAATCCGTCTTTGCGAAATCCTCGGATGGCAAGAAGGTTACCTATGAGAGCTATACCTTCAAGGGTGCAACCACGCCGACGACGGATGACGGCGGCACATACAAGGACATCTTCGGCGGGCGCTCAATCCTCGGCAATACGACCACAGAGAACGTGATCACCGTCTCCGATGCTGTCACCTATCGGAATGCCTACGGCGGCTGGACGAGCGGCACGGGAACGACGCTGACGGAGAAGGGTAACAGCATCGCCAACAAGATTACGGTTGCCTCTACCGTTACGGACATCACAGGCACGGTCTACGGTGGCTTTACCGACGTGACGGGCGGCAACGCGACGAAGAACGAAGTCACGATTGAGAAGTCCATCACGGGCGCAGTTGTCGGCGGCAAGGCTCTGGGCGATGCCTCGGGCAATACCGTCACCGTCAAGGCGAATACGGGCGCAGTCACGGGCGGTGAAGGCGCAACGACGAACAACAATACGGTCAACCTTGAAGGCGGCGTAACCGTAAACGGCGCGGTCAAGGGTGGTACACAGGCAAATGGCACGGACAACACGCTGAATGTCAAGGGACAGAACTTTGCGCAGAGCGTCGAGGGCTTCCAGAAGATGAACTTCAACACGAACGGTGTTGCTGCAGGCGGTACAATGCTGAATGTCACGGGCGGTGCGCAGACGAAGGTGAACTGGAACACGCTGACGGTGGATGGCAACGGTCGCGGCATCAGCTTGCTGAAGAACAATAACGGAATTGACTTCGGCGGTACATACACCGATGGCGCGGTGAAGTCTGGTCTGAGCGCTGACCAAAAGAGCGAGATGAATGTCAGCGTCTCCTCGGATAAGAAGGAGATCAAGTACACCGGCTATCAGTTCACGGGGGTCACGACCGCCTCGGTCGATGGGACAAAGGCGTACGGCGGCATCTCCAAGGCAGGCAACGCAACGCATCACAACAACATCACCGTGAACGGCAACTATACAGAGGTGTACGGCGGTCATACGTCCGGCACGAGCAATATGGGGGTTGAGCAGAAGAACAGCCACGACAACACCGTCACCATCACGGGAGGCATGCTCGGCAAGGTCTACGGTGGCTATACCGACGCGGCGGATGGCACGACGGAGAACAACACGGTCAACCTCGGCGACGGGACGAATCCACTTGCGCCGGGGTCAACGGTCGCAGAGATCCACGGCGGCAATAAGTCTGCGAAGGGCAACACGCTGAATGTCAACACGGCGGCGACGGTTGGTAAGATAGAGAATTTCTCCACGGTCGCGTTCAAGAATGCTGCCTCGAAGCTGACGCTGACGCAGGCAGGGGCGAACTTTGATCTTGACACCATCAAGGCTGATTTTGCCGCAACGGAGAACGAGGACACGCTCGTCGAAAATGCAAACGGACTTACGCTGAAGGACAACAAGACCTTCCGCACGGCTCTGAGCACGGACGGCACAAAGGAAACGAACATCGAGGCGCGTAATGGCAACAAGGAGATTGTCCGCTACGGCTACACCTTTAAGGGTGCGACGACGGTGACGACGCGCGGCACCGAGATGTGGGGCGGTCGCTCTGCGGCTGGCAACTCCACGTATGACAACAAGTTTACTGTGAATGACGGCAGCGGCAAGACCGTCTACGGCGGCTATACCACTGGCGCAAATGGGACGGCGACGGACAAGAACGACAGCCATACAAACGAGGTCACGCTCACAGGCGGCACCAATACCAACGTCTACGGCGGCTGGACGAATGTCGGCAAGGCTGTGTCGAATACGGTCAATGTGACTGGTAACGCCACGGGCAGTATTGTCGGCGGTTACTCCGCGAGCGGTGAGGCATCGAACAACGTGGTCAGTGTCATGAACGCTGCCTTTACCGGCGACATCACAGGTGGTCAGGGTGCAGTGACGAACTATAACGTGATCCGTCTCCGCAATGCGTCGGTCACGGGTACGATCAAGGGCGGTACGGCGACAAACGGCGTGGACAACACGCTTGCCGTTTCCTACGGCTCGGGTGCTTCCTCGTCGGTCGGCGACATCACCAATGTCCAGAGACTCCATTTTGATATGGAGAATGCGCCTGTGCGCAATGCAAATCCTCTGCTGAAACTGACGAATGTCAACGGCGGCGATAAGAATCTCACGGGGATGAAGTTCGCCGTTGCCCGCAGCGGCGCAACGAAGAAACTCGCGAAGGGCGATACGTTCACGCTGATGGAGAACACGACCACCGGCGGACATAACATCACCGTCGGCAGCGGCGTGACGGCAGAGGGCAGAGACGGTGTGTCGCGTAAATACGAGTTTGCCGTCCATCAGGATCCAAATAACGCGCATAAGCTCGTCGCAACGGTGACGAAGGTGGGCTTTGCCGAGCAGGCAAAGTCCCTCGTCGAGACGCGTGCGGGCGCAAGCGCATTCCTGAACGACGGCGCGGACTTCCTCGCGGGTGCGGGTATGAATGCGGCGCAGAAGGAGGCGCGTGCGGCGGCAATGACCGGCAGCGCACCCTACGGCATTTGGGCAGGTATGGGCGCAGGTTCTCTGCGCCACAAGACCGGCTCCTATGTCGACATGAAGGGCTGGAACCTCGGTGTCGGTTGGGCGCGTGAGAATGCAGTGAAGGAGGGCACGCTGACCTTTGGCCCCTTCATCGAGTACGGGCGCGGCAGCTATGACTCCTACCTCGACGACGGCACGCACGGCAACGGCAAGACGAGCTACATCGGTGCCGGTGTCATGGCAAAACTCGAGACGAAGGCGAACAACTGGATCGACGGCTCGCTGCGCGTCGGTCGCACGAAGAGCGACTACACAGGGCTTGACACCAGCTACGACACGACGAGCACCTACTATGCAATGCACGTTGGCATGGGCAAGGACTTCCACGTGCGCGAGGGCGATACGGTCAGCGCGTACGTGCGCTATTCCTACGCGCATACGGCGGGCACGAGCGCACATCTCAGCTCGGGCGAGACGTATGACTTCGACGCGGTGAACTCGCATCGCCTGCGCATCGGCACGCGCTACACGCACGGCGAGACGGCGCTGAGCCAGCTCTACGCAGGACTTGCGTGGGAGTATGAGTTCGACGGCGACGCACGCGCGACCTACGATGGAGACAGCACACCCAGCCCCTCGCTCAAGGGCGGCAGCGCGCTTCTTGAGCTCGGCTATCGCTTCGCACCGAAGGCGGACAGCCGCGTCAGCTATGATCTGAACCTCAATGGCTGGCAGGGCAAGCGCCAGGGCGTCACGGGCGGAGTCTCCGTCAAGTGGGCGTTCTAACGACAGCAAAGCCTCCCCCGTGCGACACGGGGGAGGTGGCACGCGAGCGGTCAACGTCAGCCAATCACACATCGCTAACGCTCGTGTTCTTGGGACGTTTTCGCATACGACCTGTTTCCCAATCAGCTTCGTCCTACGGACTTGCTTCTTGGACAGGTCAGCAAGCGGTGGAAGGGGCGCCATGATCGACGCACTGAAGCCTTCCTAATACACTGCAACACAAAAGAGAGATTGAGAGCTTCCGAATATGGACGTTCCAATCTCTCTTTTTGTATACGTTTTTTTATGCTATAATGGAGCAAACAAACTTGGAGGGAGCGGCATGGTCAGCAGCGGACAGGGACGGCAGTATCAGGATACTGTGTTTCGCAAGTATTTTAACGACGCAGATCGGCTGCGCGAGCTGGCGGGCGCATTGCATGGACGGGCGTATACGTCGGGCGACCCGCTCGAGATTGTAACGCTTGAGGGGACATTCCTGTCGCAGGTGAAAAACGATATCTCGTTCCTGCTGGCGGGGCGTCACCTCGTATTCATTGAGCACCAGAGCACACCGAACGCAAATATGCCGTTGCGGTGCCTGTATTACATCTGCGAGCAGCTGCGCAGGGAGATTGATGCAAAACAGCTCTATATGAATCGCCGCATTCCTCTGCCTGTGCCGGAGTTTCACGTATTCTATACAGGTGACAAAGCACTGCCGGAGGAGACGGAGATGCGCCTCTCGGACGCCTATCGCGGGACAGGAGTGGAAAAGCGGCATTTGGAGCTTGTCGTGACCGTGTATAACGTCGTCTATGACGCGCAGAAGAATCTGCTGGTGCGGAGCCGCGCCCTGCATGACTATAGTTTTTTCATTGATCGGATCAAGCAGAACATCGCTGCGGGGATGGCGCGTGCGGATGCCATTCGCACCGCCATGCGGTGCTGTCAAGAGCGGGATATCATGAGAGCATTTTTGAAGCAGCACGAAAGGGAGGTCATTGACATGGTAAACTTCGAATGGGATCAGGCACTCTTCGAGGCGGCGAAGTATGAGGAGGGGCGTGAAGATGGCATCGCGCAGGGACACCGTGCAGGAAAAACTGAAGGAAAAATCGAGATGATCCTGGAAATGCTGCGCGAGAAAATGCCGCTCGAAACAATCGCCAAAATCTCCAACCTGTCGATGGATAGGATTCGCGAACTTGGCAGAGTGCATAGTCTGCTCTAAATAAAGATGGGTTGTTGTATGAATGTCCAATCTTCGTACAACAACCCATTTTTATTGCTCATCGATGACGCTCTCATAATGTCCAATCTTTGCGTCGAGGCGCGCGATGATCGCGTCGAGATCGGCGCGCTGGCGGAAAAGGCGCTCGCACTGCTCGCGCAGGATGTCAAGCCGCTGCTGCTCGGTGCCTTCCTCGAAGTAGAGGGAAACATACTCCGTGAGCGGGGCGATCTGGACGCCGCAGTCACGCATGCACTTGATGAACTCGACCCACTCGCACGCCTCCTCGTCGAAGTCTCGGATGCCGCTCGCCGTGCGCTTGACGCGCGGGAGCGGACTATAAGTCAAGGTTTTTTCCACGAAAGTCTTTACTTTTTGCGTGCGCTTTCGTACAATATAGAAGAGAAGATAGTGATTCGCGCAAGCGTGACATAGGGGACGGGGGATGTTTTTATGCTGAAAAAGGCAATCGCAGTAGTCACATCCGGTGGAGACAGTCCGGGCATGAATGCGGCGGCGCGCGCGGTCGTGCGCACGGCGATCTATGAGGGGGTGGATGTCTACGGCATTCACAACGGCTACAGCGGCATGGTGCACGATGATATCGAAAAGCTCACGACGCGCAGTGTCAGCGATCTGATCCAGCGCGGCGGCACGTTCCTCGGCACGGCACGGAGCAAGTCGTTTATGACGCCGGAGGGGCGTCAGACGGCGTTTGAGAATCTGCGCAAGCGCGGCATCGAGGGGCTGGTCATCATCGGCGGCGACGGCTCGCTCACGGGTGGCTCGCTGCTCAGTAAAGAGACGGGCATGCCGATCGTCGGGCTGCCGGGCACGATCGACAACGATGTCTGGGGCATGGACTATACGATTGGCTGCGACACAGCGTGCAACACGATCGTGGATGCGATCAACAAGCTGCGCGACACGGCATCAGCACATCGCCGCATCATCCTCGTCGAGGTCATGGGGCGTCATTCGGGTTGGCTCGCCATGATGTCGGGCATCGCGGGCGGCGCGGAGTACATCCTCGTGCCCGAGGTGGCGTACGATCTCGAGGAGATCAGCTGCGAGCTGAAGGAGATGTACGAGCGCGGCAAGCGCTACAGCATCATTGTGGTCGCCGAGGGCGCAGGCTCTGCGGTCGAGATCGGCAAGATCATCCGCGAAAAGACGGAGATTGACACGCGCGTCTCGGTGCTCGGTCACATCCAGCGCGGCGGCTCGCCGACGGTGGAGGATCGCATCAAGGCGTCGATGCTTGGTGAGAAGGCGGCGTTGGCGCTCATTTCGGGGGTCAACGACGTGGTTTTCAGCTTCAACGAGGGGCAGGTCGTTGGCGTGAACCTCTTTGAGGCGGTCAACAATACGAAGACGCTCGACCCCGAGCTCGTGCGTCTTTCGCGTGTCCTTGCATAGTGGATATGATGGAGAGCCGCTGCGGCGGTTCTCCATTATTTTTTCCTTGACAACGGCGCGGTTCTCGTGCTAGACTGTGAGGCGTTGCAGAAGTGAATAGCTTTTTTAGAGAGCACGTGGAGAGTTGTCCGAGTGGTTGAAGGAGCACGCCTGGAAAGCGTGTGTGCGGTGATACCGTACCGAGAGTTCGAATCTCTCACTCTCCGCCATTTTTATTGATTTTTCTCAGGGCGGGCTGCAATGCCTTGGTCTCGCGCAATGGGGCCCTGTGAACCCCGTCAGGTCCGGAAGGAAGCAGCGGTAAGCGGATCGTCACATGTGCCGTGAGGGCGCCTGGGGATTGTGGCCTGCCGTGGGAGAAATCGCGTGTATTTGGAGCAGCCTGCGGGCTGCTTTTTTGTTGGAAAAGGGAGGTCTGAGCATGTCCTATGTCGCTCTTTATCGTCGCTGGCGGCCGGAGACGTTCGCCGATCTCGTGGGGCAGGAGCATATCAGCCGCACGCTTGCGCGCGCCGTCACGTCGGGGCAGACGAGTCACGCCTACCTCTTTACGGGGCCGCGCGGCACGGGCAAGACGAGCACGGCGAAGATTCTCGCGCGTGCGCTCAACTGCGCCGAGGGGCCGACGCTCACGCCGTGCGGTGTCTGCGACTCCTGCCGCGCAATCAGCGACGGATCGTCAATGGATGTGTTCGAGATCGATGCGGCATCGAATCGCGGCATTGACGAGATTCGCGATCTGCGCGAGTCCGTGAAGTTCGCGCCGACGGAAGGGCACTATAAGATCTACATCATCGACGAGGTGCACATGCTGACGACGGAGGCGTTCAACGCGCTCCTCAAGACGCTCGAGGAGCCGCCTGACCGCGTGCTCTTCATCCTCGCGACGACGGAACCGCACAAGGTGCCCGCGACAATCCAGTCGCGCTGTCAGCGCTATGACTTCCATCGGATTACGGTGACGGAGATTCGCGACCGTCTCGTGCATGTGTGCGCGGAGTCGGGCATTGCGGCGGACGAGGACGCACTCGCTATCATTGCCGTGCAGGCGGACGGCGGTATGCGCGACGCGCTCTCGATTCTCGACCAGTGTACGGCGCTCGCGGAGGGTACGCTCACGGCGGAGCGCGTGCAGGAGGCGCTCGGACTCGTCGGTCGCGCGTGGATTGAGAAGATGGCGCTGCAAATTGCCGACCGCGCGGCGGCGCCGCTCATCACGCAGCTTGGGGAGCTGCTGCAAAACGGGCGCGAGCTGCGGCAGATTCTCGCCGAACTCGCGGCGTATTTCCGCAGCCTGATGATCGTGGGGGTGGGTGGCACGCTCGGGGCGGCGGAGCTGCCTGACGGACAAACGGAGGCTCTGCGCACTGCGGCGGCGCGCTTTACGCAGGATGAGATTATGGCGATTCTGCGGAAGTTGAACGAAGCGATGCAGGAGATTCGCGTCTCACCGCAGCCGCGCATTGCCGCCGAGAGCTTGCTCATCGGACTCTGCCGCCCTGCGGATGCCGCACCTGCGGGCGCGCCCGTCACGGTGTCGAATCCCGCCGATACGGCACGCATTGCGCGGCTTGAGGCGGAGGTGCGGCGGCTGTCTGAGCAGCTTGCGGCGGGCGTCGCACCTGTGGCGGGCAGCGGCGCGGTGCAGAAGGCGGGCGTGCAGGGCGCACCTGCCCCCGCACCGCAGACATCTCCGAAAGCCACGCCGCCGAAACGGATCGCAAAGACGAACACATCTGCCGCGCCTGCCTCACGTCAGCTGGATGCCGCGCTCTGGAAGTCCTTTCAGGCACGGCTCAAGGAGCGCCACAGACTCGCCGCCTCCCTCCTCTCGGGTGCGGATTACGAGGGCGCGACCGAGACACATTTCTTTATCCGACCTGCGACGGATATGGCGCGCGACTATATTACGAATCGTCACCGCGCGGTGTTCGAGGAGGTCATGTCGGAGCTTGCGGGGCGTCCTCTCGTCATCGTCTGTACGGGCGGCGAGGAGGAGAGTGCGCCGCCGCCCGCTCCTGCGAAAGCGCCCGAGTATCCCGCGCCTGTCGCGGAGCTGCTGAAGATCGCGGGCGAGGGGGCGCGTGTCGAGGAGGTCAGTGCACCTGCGAAGAAGCCCGCGCCGCAGCCGAAAGCACCTGCGCCGCCTGCCGCAGAGGATGAGCCGTACGAGGTGTACGAGCCGACGCCGGACGAGGAGGCGGAGATGTTCGGGGACGATGAGCTGCCGCCGGACGAGAACACTTGACGTTATGAGAAGTTTTTGTTAGGCTAAGAATACTTCATGCAGTATATTTATTGTTATCTCGATTGTTGAAGGAGAATGCAAATGTTTAACGGCGGCGGCAATATGGCCGGCATGATGAAAAAAGTCCAGAAGATGCAGAACGAGATGAAGAAGATGCAGGACGAGCTGAAGCGCAGGACGGTCGAGGTCTCCTCGGGCGGCGGCGCGGTGAAGGTCGTCATGGACGGCGAGAAGCAGGTGCAGAGCCTCGTGATCGCACCCGCAGCGGTCGATCCCGAGGACATTGAGATGCTGCAGGATCTTATTTCGGCAGCATTCAATGAAGCGACGAAGAAGGTTGATGAGATGATGGCGCAGGAGATGGGCAAGCTCACGAGCGGGCTCGGACTGCCGCCGGGACTCCTCTGATGCACACAGTTGCACCGCTCACGCAGCTCATGGAGCAGTTCCGTGCGCTGCCGGGGATTGGGGCAAAGACTGCGGCGCGCCTTGCATACCATGTCCTCGATATGGACATGGAGCGGGCGCGTCGGCTTGCCTCTGCAATCATCGAGGCAAAGGAGAAGATCGGCTTCTGCTCCACCTGCTTCAACCTCACGGACACTGATCCGTGCGCCATCTGCACGGCGGAGAAGCGCGATCATCGGACAATCTGCGTTGTCGAGCAGCCGCCCGATGTGGCGGCGATGGAGCGCATGAACGACTACAACGGCGTCTATCACGTCCTGCACGGCGCGCTCTCGCCCATCGAGGGCGTCGGGCCGAATGACATCCGCATCCGCGAGCTTGTCACACGCGTTGGCACATCGGACGTGGAGGAGGTCATTGTCGCGACCAATCCGAACGTCGAGGGCGAGGCGACTGCAATGTATATTGCAAAGCTGCTGAAGCCGATGGACGTGCGCGTCACGCGCATTGCGCACGGGCTGCCCGTCGGCGGCGACATCGAGTATGCGGACGAGGTGACGCTCGCGCGCGCCATGGAGAACAGAAGGGAGATCTAGTTTGGAAATTATTGTAGGAATTGCCATTGGTATCATTGTATTTGCGATTCTCGGCAAGCTCATCGCGCTGCCGTTCCGCATCCTGTGGAAGCTCATCACGAACAGCATCATCGGTGCCATCATCCTGTGGGCAATCAACCTCCTCGGCGTCGGTATCGAGATCACCTTCCTCAAGGCACTCATCGCCGGCATCTTTGGCGTCCCGGGCGTCATCATCGTTCTCGTTGCCCATTTCGCAGGAATCTGAGAAAATCTTTGCGAAAAAATAGAAAAGGGGGTTGACGAGGAGAAGTCTTTTGTGTTATATTATGACAGTCGCGCCGATGAGGGCAGCGCGGAGACGAAAACCTCCACAGACCTAGAAACGGCGCAGGATGTACCCTGAAAACTACACAATGCAAAACAAGTTAGAGGAAACTCTAACAGCCAGATGCAACATCGTTGTGAAGGTGGAAACACCTTCGGTCAACGAAACAACAATTCTTTTACAAGAATGACATAATGAGCCAACAGGCTCTCACATAGACTACGGTCTTTAGCGGAGAGTTTGATCCTGGCTCAGGACGAACGCTGGCGGCGTGCTTAACACATGCAAGTCGAACGGGATGATTTAGAAGCTTGCTTTTAGAGAATCTAGTGGCAAACGGGTGAGTAACACGTAGACAACCTGCCGACAGGATGGGGACAACATTCCGAAAGGAATGCTAATACCGAATGAAGTCGAGGGAGGGCATCCTCTCTCGATGAAAGATGGCCTCTGAATATGCTATCACCTGTCGATGGGTCTGCGTCTGATTAGCTGGTTGGTGAGGTAACGGCTCACCAAGGCGACGATCAGTAGCCGGTCTGAGAGGATGAACGGCCACATTGGGACTGAGACACGGCCCAGACTCCTACGGGAGGCAGCAGTGGGGAATCTTCCGCAATGGGCGCAAGCCTGACGGAGCAACGCCGCGTGAGTGAAGAAGGTCTTCGGATCGTAAAGCTCTGTTGATGGGGACGAACGTGCGAAGGGTGAATAATCCCT
>NZ_CP016201.1:422176-424802 GCF_001683335.1 Selenomonas sp. oral taxon 126 | reverse complement strand
CCCCCCGTAAACGGGGGAAGCTAAGAGAGCGAGATTGGCGTCACCTTCAGCCTCCCCTGCTTGCGGGGGAGGGGGACCACGCAACGCGTGGTGGAAGGGGCGAAATCATGAGCGTAGGAAGCAGAACAGTCCTCACTAAAAGATTTTCCCAAGCAAATTAGGATAAAGCGAAAATACCTTTAAACTGATGACAAAAGTCGTAAGACGTAAGTCAAGTTTAGAAGGGCATACGGCGGATGCCTAGGCGTTTCGAAACGAAGAAGGACGCGATCAGCTGCGATAAGCCATGACGAGCTGCAAGTAAGCATAGACTCATGGATTTCCGAATGGGGCAACCCGGCAAGAGTAACGTCTTGTCACCTTATCTACGAGATAAGGAGAAAACACCCGATGAACTGAAACATCTAAGTAGTCGGAGGAAAAGAAATCAAAGAGATTCCCTGAGTAGCGGCGAGCGAAACGGGAAGAGCCCAAACCAAATGACTTCGGTTGTTTGGGGTTGCGGACCTGCAACAAACTGGACACTTTAGTGGAAGCATCTGGGAAGGTGCGGCAAAGAGAGTGAGACCCTCGTACACGAAAGAGTGAAAAGCGGGCAGGAATCCAGAGTACCACAGGGCACGAGGAACCCAGTGGGAAGCAGGGTGGACCACCATCCAAGGCTAAATACATCGAAACGACCGATAGCGATGAGTACCGTGAGGGAAAGGTGAAAAGAACCCCGGGAGGGGAGTGCAATAGAACCTGAAACCGTATGTCTACAAACAGTCGGAGCACTTTACATGTGCGACGGCGTGCCTATTGAAGAATGAACCGGCGAGTTAATTTATGCTGCGAGGTTAAGCGGGAGACGCGGAGCCGAAGCGAAAGCGAGTCTTAAGAGGGCGTCAAGTAGCATGGATTAGACCCGAAACCACAGTGATCTATACATGTCCAGGTTGAAGCTCAGGTAAAAATGAGTGGAGGACCGAACCCGTGCATGTTGAAAAATGTTGGGATGAGATGTGTATAGGGGTGAAATGCCAATCGAACGTGGAGATAGCTGGTTCTCCCCGAAATAGCTTTAGGGCTAGCCTCAGGCGAATAACCATAGAGACGGTAGAGCACTGATCGGGCAAGGGGGCGTAAAGCCTACCGACCCCAGTCAAACTACGAATGGCTCATATGGGCAGCCTGGGAGTCAGAATGCGAGTGATAAGACCCGTATTCAAGAGGGAAACAGCCCAGACCGCCGGCTAAGGTCCCAAATGCTGTGCTAAGTGGAGAAGGATGTAGGACTTCGAAAACAACCAGGATGTTGGCTCAGAAGCAGCCACCATTAAAAGAGTGCGTAATAGCTCACTGGTCGAGAGGCCCTGCGCCGAAAATATCCGGGGCTAAAGCACAGAACCGAAGCCGCGGCAAAGTTACTATGTAACTTTGGGTAGGGGAGCGTTCTTATCCGGACGAAGGTAGACCGGAAGGACTGCTGGACGGATAAGAAGTGAGAATGCCGGTATGAGTAGCGAAACGACAGGTGAGAATCCTGTCCACCGAAAGCCTAAGGTATCCCGGGCAACGCTCGTCGTCCCGGGGTTAGTCGGGACCTAAGCCGAGGCGAAAAGCATAGGCGATGGACAACTGGCGAAAATTCCAGTACCGGGCGTCTTCGTTTGAGGATGGAGTGACGCAGGAAGGAAGCTGAGCACGCGATTGGATGTGCGTGTCGAAGGCGGTAGGCTAGTATGGAGGCAAATCCCCATACTACAAGGCCGAGAACCGATCGATAGGAAAGACTACGGTCAATCTGAATTCAGCTGCACTACACTGCCAAGAAAAGCTTCTAACGAGAAGACGTCCGCCCGTACCAAAACCGACACAGGTAGGCGGGGAGAGAATCCTAAGGTGCGCGGGAAAACCCTCGTTAAGGAACTCGGCAAAATGCATCCGTAACTTCGGGAAAAGGATGGCCGCTGGTGGTGAAGACATTTACTGTTGGAGCTGTTGGCGGCGGCAGAAAAGAGGCCCAAGCGACTGTTTACCACAAACACAGGTGCCTGCGAAAGCGCAAGCTGAAGTATAGGTGCTGACGCCTGCCCGGTGCAGGAAGGTTAAGGAGAGTTGTTAGCCGTAAGGTGAAGCAGCGAACTGAAGCCCCTGTAAACGGCGGCCGTAACTATAACGGTCCTAAGGTAGCGAAATTCCTTGTCGGGTAAGTTCCGACCCGCACGAAAGGCGTAACGATTTGGGCACTGTCTCAACGAGGGACCCGGTGAAATTGAAATACCTGTGAAGATGCAGGTTACCCGCGACTGGACAGAAAGACCCCATGGAGCTTTACTGCAGCTTGGCATTGGTCTTTGGCATATAACGTACAGGATAGCCGGGAGACTGGGAGGATAGATCGCTAGAACTATCGGAGTCACCGTTGGGATACCGGCCTTTATATGCTAAGGATCTAACCGGAACATTAACAGTGTTCGGGACAGTACCAGGCGGGCAGTTTGACTGGGGCGGTCGCCTCCGAAAGAGCAACGGAGGCGTCCAAAGGTTCCCTCAGCGCGGACAGAAATCGCGCGAAGAGCATAAAGGCAGAAGGGAGCTTGACTGCGAGACTGACGGGTCGAGCAGGTACGAAAGTAGGGCT
>NZ_CP016201.1:416264-422137 GCF_001683335.1 Selenomonas sp. oral taxon 126 | reverse complement strand
AGTTTTGCCTAACAAGAACAATTTGCTTGATAGTTTCTTCTGTGAAGTTTTGAGTGTACAAGCACTCAAGAAGATGCGGTGATGATGCCTGAACGGTTCCACCTGTTCCCATTCCGAACACAGCAGTTAAGCGTTCAGAGGCCGAGGGTACTTCGTTGGAGACGACGTGGGAGAGTAGGTAGTTGCCGCAAAAGATAAGCTCGTGATGATTCGCGGGCTTTTTTCTACGCACTGAAATTGGCTCGATTGGGCTGATTGGGATGGCACTTGGTGCTGTGCTTGTGGGGACGATTGCAGACCGCATCGGACGCAAGCAGGTGTTTACGATCACGGTTCTCCTCTACAGCATATCGACGGGGCTGTGTGCCGTGGCGTGGAGCTATGAGTCATTGCTCGTGTTCCGTTTCCTTTTGACGTGGGGGGTGTCCGATTGAGGAGGAAATACGACGGGTGTCCCTTTATGCGAAAAAACTAGCGTAATCTTTTACTGTGTGCTACAATAGAGCGGATAGACTCTATTGTAGCATTTTTTTGAGGTGACATTTTGCGATATTCTTTGAAACGCCTTGCAGCGGCGTCTCTTTTTGCGCTTACGATAAACTTCTATACGCCGGCAGTTCATGCGATGCCGCCGATTCTCCCGTACAGTGAGCTGACGGCGGGGATGCAGGGCACGGCGTACACGGTACTGGATACATCGGGTGAGATCCGTACATTCCCCGTGGAGATCCTCGGCCCGATGGACGGCGGCAAGGGCGCTCAGCGCATGATTATGGCACGGACGAGCGGGGAGCTCATCGAGCAGGTTGGCGGCGTTCTCCAAGGCATGAGCGGCAGTCCTGTCTATGTCGGTGACCGCCTTGTCGGTGCGCTCTCGGCGGGGGTGAAGGATCTCAGTCCCTATACGTTCTTCATCACGCCGATCGAGGATATGACGCCGCTCTGGTCGATGCCGGATGTGAAGAATCAGACGAATATTGTGACGGTCGATCTCGTGAAGGAGATCGAGGAGCGCAAAAAGGCAGAGGAAAAGCGCCGTCTGCGTGCGCGCGAAA
Organism: Selenomonas sp. oral taxon 126; assembly: GCF_001683335.1. Classification (GTDB taxonomy): domain Bacteria; phylum Bacillota; class Negativicutes; order Selenomonadales; family Selenomonadaceae; genus Centipeda. Next base: position 421,082 of record NZ_CP016201.1, on the reverse strand, counting down.
AGGAATTTGAGAAGATGTCGCGCGAGGAGCGCGAGTCTGAGTGGCGCGATATGATGGCGGTGCTCAGGGGGGAGCAGCCCGAGCAAGCGGCGGAGGATACGTCTGCCGAGGCTGCAAGTGAGACACCCGCAGCGGAGGAGAAGGCGTATGTCTTTGCGCAGGGATTCAATACGGCGGGGCTGCGCTATCTGCAGGACAATCTTCCGATGAAGGGGACGACGCTGCTTCCCCTCGGCGGCTTTGGCGGCAATACGAATCTCCATACGCGCTATGACGCTGCGCTTACGGGCGGTCAGGCGATGGGCGTTGCGATTGTCTATGGCGATTTCAGCGTCGGCGCGACGGGCACGGTGACGGCGGTCGACGGCAAAAATGTTCTGGGCTTTGGGCATTCCTTTATGCACAAGGGAAATGTCAACTATTTCATGACGGATGCGGATGTCATTGGCACGATTGCGGGGCAGAGCAACGGCATGAAGATTGCAAACATCGGCAGTGTGATCGGGCGCATCAATCAGGATCGTGAGACGGGTGTCGCGGGGGTTCTCGGGACGTTCCCGACCTCCGTGCCCATGCAGATTCATGTGAAGGACAATGCGCTCGGGACGGAGGAGACGTTCGGCGCACAGATCGCCTATGACGAGGATTTCCTGCCGATCCTCTCTGGCAGCATTGCCTATGCGGCGATGAGCCGTGTCTCGGACTCTCTCGGGAGCAGCACGGCGCGCGTGCGCTTTGCAATCCGCACGAATGCCTATGAGGGCGGGCTCTTCGAGCGGCGCAATATGTACTACAGCGCGGCAGATGTCGGGCAGGTCGCCGTGACGGAGCTGCTGCAGGCGATGAATCTGATTGTGACGAACGCGGAGAAGGAGTCCGATGTCATCGATGTCGATGTGGATGTGGAGCTGGATGCGGGGCGTGAGACGGCACTCCTTGTCTCGGCGACGCCGGACAAGATGACGGTGAAGCCGGGCGAGACGGTGACGTTCAAGACGACGATTCGCCCGTACCGCAAGGCGGAGGAGACGCTCTCGATCCCGTATCAGGTGCCCAAGGCGCAGCCTGCGGGGACGCTGCATCTCGATATTCGCGGGGGCGGTTTCGTGCCCGTGAATCCGCTGATGCTGCTTGCTCAGGCAGGGCTTGAGATCCCCGACGATGAGGAGCGGTTCAAGTCGACGGAGGATCGTCTCCGCGAGCTCGCGGAGCAGGGACAGAACAACGAGATCATCATTGCGCCGGGTGCTGCGCCCGCACCGACCTCCGAGAAGGAGATGAAGAAGCGCATGAAGGCGGCGGCAAAGGCGTCGGAGCGTGCGGCGAAGGCAGAGCCGGAGAAGCGCGTGACGCTGCTTGCCGATCAGAAGAAGCGGGAAGAGAAGGAAAAATTCTTTGCACCGTATGTCATCGAGAATGTGATACACGCGACGCTCAAGGTAGAGGAATAAGCCGCAGGGAGGGGAACGGCGAATGGAACAACTGGTCATTCATGGGGGTAATCCCCTGCGCGGACGCGTGAAGATCGGCGGGGCAAAGAATGCGGTGCTGCCGATCATTGCGGCGGCACTCCTCGGCAGTCGCGGCGTGAGTGTGCTGGACGATGTGCCCGCGCTCGAGGATGTCTATACGATCTCCTCGGTGCTGCGCGCGCTCGGGGTGCAGGCGGACTACTCTGCCGCAGAGCATCGGCTGAGGATCGATGCGACGCGCATCGAGACGGTCTCGGCACCCTATGAGCTCGTGCGCAAGATGCGTGCGTCCTTTCTCATCATGGGCCCTCTGCTCGCCCGTGAGGGGCGCGCGGAGATTTCGCTGCCCGGCGGCTGTGCGATCGGGACGCGTCCGATTGATCTGCACCTCAAGGGCTTTGAGGCGCTCGGCGCCCAGATTGACATCACGCAGGGGGCGATTCACGCCTCCGCGCCGAAGGGGCTCAAGGGGGCGCGCATCTATTTCGATTTCCCGAGCGTGGGCGCGACGGAGAACGTGATGATGGCGGCATCCTGCGCTGAGGGACAGACGATTCTCGAAAACCCTGCGCTCGAGCCGGAGATTGTCGATCTCGCGAACTATCTGAATGTCATGGGCGCACACATTCGCGGCGCGGGGACGAATCAGATCAAGATTGACGGCGTGCCGGGACTGCGCGCGGCGGACTATACGATCATCCCCGATCGCATTGAGGCGGGGACGTACATGGTTGCGGCGGCGATGACAGGCGGCGATGTCTTCATCGAGAATGCAATCAGCGAGCATCTGAAGCCCGTTGTGGCGAAGCTCAAGGAGGCGGGCGCGCAGATCGAGGAAGGGATTGCGGGCATCCGCGTGCGTGCGGACGGGAAGATGAAGGCGATCGACCTCAAGACGATGCCATATCCCGGCTTTCCGACGGATATGCAGGCGCAGTTCATGGCGATGCTTGCCGTTGCGGAGGGGACGAGCGTTGTGACGGAGACGGTTTTCGAGAATCGCTTTATGCACGTGGAGGAGCTGCAGCACATGGGCGCTGCAATCCGCGTGGATGGACGGACGGCGACGGTCGAGGGCGGGCGTCCTCTGACGGGTGCTGCCGTGCGCGCGACCGATCTGCGCGCGGGTGCGGCGATGGTGCTCGCGGGACTCGTTGCAGAAGGCGAGACGCGCGTCGGCTACATCCACCATATTGACCGCGGCTATGATGATCTCGTGGCAAAGCTCGTTGCGCTCGGCGCGGACATCCGCCGCACGGAGGGCATCTGGGACGAGTGTGAAAAATCACTTGCATAAATGGAATTTATGCGATAAAATCTAGTAGTAACGACCGATTGAGGAGGAATGAGTCATGAAGCACATCAAGACGGTCAACAAGCCGACGATGCAGTCCACGCTCTACACGGGCGGCTGCGGTGAGTGTCAGGCATCCTGCCAGTCCGCCTGCAAGACTTCCTGCACGGTGGGCAACCAGCCCTGCGCGAAGTGAGGCGGGGGAATCGGCTGCGGGGCTGTTGCATGAAGTCTTGTTGACTCGTGCAGCAGCCCCTTTATGCTTTTGTTCGTGATGCGCGTTCAAAGCGCCCCTTCCACCGCTTCGCGGTTCCCCTCCCCCGTCTCGCACGGGGGAGGCTTTGCGTTGCGGAATATCTGTGTATTTTATGAAATAAAGGAGTAGGAATGAAAGTCCGAACGCATAAGTTCAAGCAGAACGATATGCACATCCTTGTCGATGTGAACAGCGGGGCTGTCCATGTGATTGACGAGATGATTTACGATATGATGGATGACTTCGACGGAACGAACGACGAGGCGGTGATTGCGCGCCTTGCGGGGCGCTATCCCGAGAGTGAGCTGCGTGAGGCGTGCGGGGAACTGCACGAGCTGATGGCGGCGGGCGCACTCTTTGCGCCCGACATCAACGTGCCGCCGACGTTCAAGTCGCGTGGGCTCGTGAAGTCGCTTTGTCTTATGGTGGCGCAGGACTGCAATCTGCGCTGCAAATACTGCTTCGGCGACGGCGGCAGCTACGGCGGACATCGCGCCGTCATGAGCCCCGAGGTCGGGCGCGCAGCGGTGGACTTCATCATCCATGGATGCGGCCCTCGAAAGCACTGTGAGATTGACTTTTTCGGCGGGGAGCCGCTGATGAATCTGCGCACGGTGAAGGAGGTCACGGAGTATGTCCGCCGGCGCGAGCAGGAGACGGGCAAGGAGTTCAAGCTGACGCTGACGACGAACGGCATGCTGCTCTCGGACAAGAATATCGCGTGGCTGAACGACAACAATATCTCCGTTGTGCTCTCCTCGGATGGGCGGCGCGAGGTGCACGACGCGATGCGCCCCGATGTGCGCGGCAACGGGTCGTACGATGTCGTGATGAAGAACTTCAAAAAGCTCGTCGATGTGCGTCATGGCAACGACTACTATCTGCGCGGGACGTATACGCGCGAGAATCTGGACTTTACGAAGGATGTGCTCGCGATGAATGAGGCGGGCTTCGATATCCTCTCGATGGAGCCGGTCGTCTTGAAAGACAGCCCGCTCGGCTTTACGGAGGCAGATCTGCCACGCATCTTTGCCGAGTACGACCATCTGACCGAGACGTATCTCAGCCGCGTGCGCGCGGGGAAGGGGTTCTTCTTCTTCCACTTCAATATGGATCTGAATCATGGCCCGTGCGTGGCAAAGCGTCTCGCGGGCTGCGGCGCGGGGCATGAGTACTACGCTGTGGCGGAGAACGGCGATCTCTACCCCTGCCATCAGTTCGTTGGGCGCGAGGAGTATCGCCTCGGCTCGGTCTTCACGGGCGTGGAGAATACGGAGCTGCCGACGTATTTCCGCAATTCGCACGTGCTGAACAAGCCGCTCTGCCGCGACTGTTGGGCGCGGTTCTACTGCAGCGGCGGTTGTCATGCGAATGCCGACCTCTTCCACGGAGACATCCGTCATCCGTACAAGCTGGGCTGTGAGATCCAGAAAAAGCGTCTTGAGTGCGCCATCCTCGTACAGGCAGTGCTTGCGCTCGAGCAGGAGGCGGCGGAGGAAGATCAGCGGAAAAGGGCGTAAGGCATACGAAAAGAGCAGTCACGATCAGGTGACTGCTCTTTTGCATTGTGCGCCTGGCGGCGCACGTTTCTAACCGATGAAAGATCGGAGTCTGCCCGGTAGCGGGAAAGACATAGCCAAAGACAAGGGTGTTCGTCGCGAGGCGAAATCTGAAGGAAGTCGGCGGCAAACCTCCGGCCTGACGAACAGGAACCGCATAGGAGGCTATCGTTGGGGATAAGGCCGCGATCCAGGTTGAAGTCCCAAAGCTACACGGAACCAACGGTGGTAAATGCG
>NZ_CP016201.1:410392-413110 GCF_001683335.1 Selenomonas sp. oral taxon 126 | reverse complement strand
TCTGGAAGCAATGGAAGAAGCCGAGGACGAAGATTCGTAATTTATGCAAGTTGGGAGTTCCCCTTGAAACAGCCTACAAAGCAGGAAACTGCCGGAGAGGTTGTTGGTGGACAAGCAACACGGTGGCGGTCAAGATGGCAATGACAAAAGAAAGACTGATACGCTTCGGCTTTTATGATTTAGCCGAGGCATATCAGTCTGTACACGCAACCTATTGAAACCGCCGTGTACCGAACGGTACGCACGGTGGTGTGAGAGGACGGCGGCTAATCACCGTCTCCTACTCGATTCTGTACGGAATCAGAGTTTGAACTTCTGAACGTCGCTCTTGAGTTCCTCGGCGAGTGTGGAGAGCGTGCCTGTCGAGGCTGCGATCTCCGTATTCGATGCCGCCTGTTCCTCGGCAAGCGCGGAGACATCGTTTGCCTCCTGATGGATGATGTGCGAGATCTCGTGGAGTTTTTCGATGGCTGCCATCGAACTCTCCGCGCCCGTGCGCGTCTCCTGACTTGCGACGGCGATCTTCTCGATTTCGACCGTCAGGCTCTGGATGAGCGCGGCGATGGTGTCGAATTTGCCGCCCGCCTCCTTGACCTGTGCGACGTTCTTCTTGACCTCCGCCTGCTGTTCCTTCGTGAGGTCAAATGCCGTCTGGATCTGCGCGGAGTTGTTGCTGATGATGCCGTTGATCTGCTGGGCGGCAGACTCGGACTCCTCCGCGAGCTTCCTGACTTCCTCCGCGACGATGGCAAAGCCGCGTCCCTGTTCACCCGCGCGTGCCGCCTCGATTGCGGCGTTGAGCGCGAGCAGCTTTGTCTGTCCCGCGATATTTGTAATGACCTCGTTGATGTCGGCAATCCGCTTCGACCCGTCGTAGAGTTCCCGTACGGCGTCGCCAACCTGCTTTGCACCGGCGGCAATGCGCTCGACACCGCGTACGAGGTCGTTCAGCATCTCGCGCCCTTCCTGCGTCTCTGTGTGCGTGGATGAGGCGGCGGCGGTCACGTCGTCGACGGACTGCGCGACGATCTCCATCTGCCTTGTCGTCTGCTGCGCTTTTGCCGTGGCATCCTCTACGATGCGGCTCTGCTCCGCCGTCTGCTCGACGATGTTGATGACTGCTGACGCTGCTGACTGGGATGCCGCCGCTGTGGTGGATGTGTTCGCGGAGAGGTCGGTCGATGCCGTAAAGACCTGCTCGGAGGCACGCTTTGTGCCTGCGACCATGTCGCGCAGGAAACGCACCATCTTTGCACAGTTGTTCTGCAGCGAACCGATCTCGTCCGTGCGTGCACTCTCCTCGATGCGATGCGAGAGGTCGCCGCCGGCCAGTTTGCTGATCGTTGCATCCAATTCGGACATCGGATTTGTGATATCGCGGATGAAGAGGGTGACGATAGCGCCGAGGATGAGGAAGGCAATCAGGCTGACAAGCCCAATCACGATGGAGATGTACGACACTGCGGCAAATGCCTCGTCGTGGGGGACGCTCACGACAACCGTCCAGCCCGTTGTGCCGACCGGCTTCGAGGCGAAGTACATCTTCGTTCCTTCGAATTCGCCCTCAAACACATCTTCCTTGCTCGACATGAGGCGCGCGGCGAGATCCTTGTATTTGCCGCTGTCCAGTTCTGTGATCGGAGGCCCCTGGAACTCGTGATTGCGATGGTAGACGAACTCCCCCTTGGGACCGAGGACGAATACCGAGCCGGTCTCGCCGATTTGGATCTTGTCAAAGAGGTTCATGACCTCGGCGAGTGAGACGTCCAAGCCGATGACAGCAACAAGAGAGCCGTTCTGCATCATCGGTTTGCCGAGCGTAACGGTGATGCCCGTGCCACCGACGGTCGACCAATATGGCTCGGTCATGAAGACCTTGCCTGTTGCGACCGCACCCTTGAACCACGGACGCGTGCTCGCGTCGAATCCCTCGGCAATGCCGTCCTTCGTGGTCATGACACCCTTTGGATCGGAGTAGAGAAGAACCGAGGCATGGTCTGCCTTTGAGATCGCTTGGCAGGCTGCGTTCATGTCCTCGGCGGACGGTGCCTTGTTGTTCCATGCGATGCCGACGGAGTCGAGTGTCGCCACGCGCTGCTCAATGAAGTCATCGAGTGCCATCTCGCAGCGCGTTGCCGTCTCGCGCATGATCGTTGCGGTTGAGGTCTCGATGGAGTTGATCGCAATTGCGCGGATGACGAGTCCGAGGACGAGAAATGCGAGGAGCAGAGGGACTCCGATCCCAATCATAAGTTTTGGACGAAGCTTCATTATAATTTCCCCATTCTTGATAAAGTTATCCGACTTTTTTCACTTTCTTTTTCGCTACACAGGACGAAACTCCTTTCTCCCAAGTTGTTGTCCTGTGATTATAGCATGCAATCTTCGATATTTCTATTACTTATATCAAATATATTTATTTTTAACTAAAACAATATGAAACGGAATTGTTCGATTTGTCTCGTATATAGACATATTTGTTGTTAGGGAGGAATGTCCCACATTGATCCGAGTCCTCTTTGGTTCTATGATAAATGTTACGGAATGCCACCGTGCGCACTCCACGCAAACGCTTAGTTACGCAAGCGGTCGCGTTCTCGTTCGCCTAAATACCTGCGGACTTCTTAAACGCGCTTCGCTTGAACGAAAGAAATCCGCAGGGGGCGAGTCGAACGCTTTTCTCCGCTTGCTCCACTAGGGTTTGCTTAGGAGCATCGC
>NZ_CP016201.1:370830-410367 GCF_001683335.1 Selenomonas sp. oral taxon 126 | reverse complement strand
CCGAGTCCTCTTTGGTTCTATGATAAATGTTACGGAATGCCACCGTGCGCACTCCACGCAAACGCTTAGTTACGCAAGCGGTCGCGTTCTCGTTCGCCTAAATACCTGCGGACTTCTTAAACGCGCTTCGCTTGAACGAAAGAAATCCGCAGGGGGCGAGTCGAACGCTTTTCTCCGCTTGCTCCACTAGGGTTTGCTTAGGAGCATCGCACATCGCTGTTTCCGATTCTCCGTAACATATGAGAAAGAGCCTCCTCTTTTGCATCCTTGTCAAGGCGGGACGAAAATGATAAAATAGAGCGAATGCCATCTATGTATAGAAATGAACAGAGGAGAGCGCTATGCGTCTGAAGATACGAATCCTCGACAAATACATCTTTCGGGAGGTCTTTCTGTCCTTCCTCTTTGCGATCTGCGCGTTCTCGGCGGTCTTCATCGGCTCGGGTACGCTCTTTCGCATTGCGCAGTACATCACGGACTACGGTGCGTCCCTGCCGTCGATCATCAAGATCTTCGTATTCAGTCTGCCCGGTGTCGTCATGTGGACGTTCCCCATGTCGATGCTGCTTGCGAGTCTCCTGACGTTCGGGCGCCTGTCCTCTGCGAGTGAGATTACGGCGATGAAGTCCTGCGGCATCGGCTTCGGGCGCATTGCCGCGCCTGCGATCCTCCTTGGGTTTCTCGTGAGCGTCGGCGCGATCCTTTTCAATGAGCACGTTGTACCGCGCGCAAATACGGCGTACCGCAACGTCATCTACTACGAGATCGAGGGCAACTCCGGCATGAAGTCGCAGGAGCATCTCATCATCAAGGAGATCGAGGACGGCGCAATCCAGCGGCTCGTCTATGCGCGTTCCTACGATGCGGATCTGCAGCGTCTCACGGGGGTGAGTCTGCAGGTGTTCGGCGCGGACGGCAAGGTCACGCATGTCGAGAATGCGGAGTACGCGGAGTGGACGGGCGCGGAGTGGATCATGCACAAGGGCGATGTCTATGAGATCGCCGACGAACATATCGAGCGCCGCATGCGCTTTGAGACGCAGGTGCTGCCCATTGAGAAAGACCCGCGTCAAATCATACGCGAACAGAAAAAACCCGAGGAGATGACGATGCGTGAGCTGCGTCATCAGATTGCACTGATGCAGACGCAGTATGTCAATACATCAAAGCTTGAGACAGAGCTGTATCAGCGCGTCTCGATCCCGATGGCGAGCCTCATCTTCACGCTGATCGGCGTGCCGCTCGGGCTGCAGCCGACGCGCAATTCCTCGTCGGCGGGCTTTGCGATGAGCGTCATCATCATCTTTATCTACTATGCACTCATGACGATGGGCAACGCATTTGCGCGCGGTGAGGTGCTGCCGGCGATGCTTGCCGTCTGGCTGCCGAATATCGTCGGCGTGATCGCGGGGGCGATTCTCCTGCGGAGGGCTTCACAGTAAAATTTGGAACACGATAGAAAGGGGTGACGCTTCATGTACGGTATCACACTCATCCTCGTTCTCGCGGTTGTCGGCGGCGTCATCGCCTTCATCGGTGACCGTCTCGGCACGCGCATCGGCAAGAAGAAACTCTCAATCTTTGGGCTGCGTCCGCGTCACACGGCGGTCATTGTCACGATCTTTACGGGGATCTGTATCACAACGGTGACGTTCGGCATTCTCGCGGCGGCGTCCGAGAATGTGCGCACGGCGCTCTTCGGCATGGATCGGCTGAATGCGATGATTGCCGATACGCGTGCGGCGCTCGACTTTACCTCGGATGAACTGGATCGTGCGAAAAGCGCGCAGGAGAAGGCGGGCGATGATCTGAAAAAATCAGAGGAGGAGATTGCGCGGCTCGAGGGCGAGCAGTCGGAGCTGCGCGCGGAGTCGGATCGGCTGTCTGAGGGCAACCGCGCGCTCATGATGGAAAAGGAGGGGCTGATCTCCCTCAACGGGCGGCTCTCGGGGGAGAACGAGACGCTGCAGGCGGATATTCAAGCCCTTGGTGTGCGTGCAAACGAACTGCGCGAGAACATCCTGAACCTGCGCGAGGGGAATATTGTCTATCAGGCGGGGGAGATCATCGCGAGCGGGACGATTCCTGCGGGGCTCTCGCACGATGAGATTGAGCGCGGGATGGCGGGGATCGCACAGCTCGGCACGCGCAATATCTCTGCGCGCCTCGGTGAGAACCACACGGATCAGGATATCTGGATCTATGGACCGGAGTACGATGCCGCTGTGAAAGCAATCGAGGCGAGCTCCGTCGATATGATTGTGCGCATTGTTGCGGCGGGGAATCTCGTGCGCGGGGATGAGATCCGCGCGTCCATCGAGCTGTACCCGAATCGCGTTATCTATCGCGACGGCGAGCTCATCATCGCGCGCGTCTACGCGCCCGAGGGCATGGGTGCGGCTGCAGAGCAGTCGGTCATGTCGTTCCTGCGCGAGGTGAACGCGGCGGCATCGGCAAAGGGCATTCTGCCGGATCCAATTCGCGGAACGGTCGGCGTGATCGAGGGCGCGGAGTTCTACAGCCTCGTGCAGGATCTCGAGGCGCGGACGGATGCGGTCGTCATCTCTGCCTATGCGGACGGTGATACGGATGCAATGGGACCTCTGCGGCTGAAATTCAAGATTGAAAGTGAAAACGGGGGCGGCGCGTGAGTCGCCCCGTCCTTGCGATTGACCCCGGGCGCGAGAAATGTGGCGTCGCCGTGCTTGCGGCGGACGGCAGCATTCTGATGCAGGAGGTTGTGCGGACGACGACGCTTGACAGTGTGGTCGGCGCACTTGCGGCAGCACATGAGCCGACGATCATCATGGGCAGCGGCACGACGAGCGCAGAGGCGCGGGCACGCGTAGAGGCACTGGGGCGCACGGTGACGCTCGTCGATGAGTACCGCACGACGGACGCGGCGAAGGCACTGTACTGGGAGGTGCACCCGCCGCGCGGATGGCGGCGGCTCGTGCCGCACGGCATGCTCGTGCCGCCCGTGCCCGTGGATGATTTTGTTGCGGTGATCCTCGCGCGGCGATATTTGCAGGAGAAAATGTCTGATTGACAGCGCCCCTGTCCTGCGGTATGATGAATAGAAGTATGCTTGCGGAAGCACTGATAAATTCAGCACCGCCGCCTTAGCACATCTTTTTCGCCCTGTCTTTGTCGACAAATCCTCCACATAGCCTTTGCTATGCGTCCGGTTTGTCTCCTTGACAGGACAAAAAATCTGCACCAATTCGACGGACTTCATTTTATCAGCGATTCCTTGCAGATGACCTCGACGAAGGAGAGCAATAATTCATGCCCGATAATGTCTTAGCATTTATGATTGCGCTTGGCATGGCGCTCATCATCACGCCCGGTGTCATCGCCTTTGCGCGGCGCACAGGGGCACTCGACAAGCCCGATGCGCGTAAGGTGCACGTGCGCCCGATCCCGCGCATCGGCGGCATCGGGATCTACGCCGCATTCATGGTGTCGATCCTCGTGCAGCTCCTCTTTGTCGACCTCACGCCGGAGTTCATGATGAGCCTCATCGGCCTCATGGTTGGCGGTACGATTGTCGTTGCAATCGGTATCATCGACGATTACTGCGACCTGCCGGCGAAGGTGAAGCTGCTCGGGCAGATCGTCGCCGCTGCTGTGCTTGTCATTGCGTTTGACGTGCGCATCGACTTCATCACCGACCCGCTTGGCGACTTCATCTATCTGGAATGGTTTGCAATTCCCGCGACGATTTTCTGGGTTGTCGGTCTGACGAATACGGTGAACCTGATCGACGGGCTGGACGGTCTTGCGGCGGGGGGTTCCTCGATTGCCGCGATTACAATTTTTCTCGTCGCGATGGAGGAGGGCATTCCCTTCGTTGCGATGGTAACGGCGGCGCTCGCGGGGGCGGCGGTTGGCTTCCTCTACTACAACTTCAACCCCGCGCGTATCTTTATGGGCGATACGGGGAGCATGTTCCTCGGCTTTATGCTCGCGGGCATCTCCATCGTCGGTGCGGTCAAGAGTGCGGCGACCATTGCGCTCATTGTGCCGATCCTCGCGCTCGGGCTGCCGATCCTCGACACGACGTTCGCCATTGTGCGGCGCGCGCGGAACCATCGCCCAATCTTCAAGCCGGACAAGGGGCATCTTCATCACCGCCTCCTTGCGCACGGCTTCACGCAGAAACAGGCAGTGCTGCTCATGTACGTTGTGAGCGGTCTCTTTGGTCTGTGCGCGCTTGCCCTCACGGCAGTCAGCCCGCAGGCAGCTGCGCTCATCATCCTGATCGTTGCGGCGGCGGTCTTCGTCGGCGCGCGTAAGCTGGGTATTTTCCGCATGGATGTGCCGCAGCAAAAATAGAAGTGAATCCTTTCCGAAGCGAATCCGCTAAGGGGGGCTTCGTCCGCAGGATTCAAAATATTTGAGATAGAGTTATAAATCTTTGGGATTCCACATCCGGAGAGGAGCAATGGCAGAATGACCGGCAAAATCAAAGTCATGTCGATCTTTGGCACGCGTCCCGAGGCAATCAAGATGGCGCCCGTCGTCAGGGGCCTCATGCAGTACACGGACGAGATCGAAACGCGCACGCTCGTCACGGCGCAGCACCGCGAGATGCTCGATCAGGTGCTGCATCTCTTCCACATCGTCCCGGACTACGATCTTAATATCATGGCGGCGGGGCAGACCCTCTTTGACATCACCACGCGCGCCATGATGGGCATCAACGAGGTGTTTCAGCAGGAGAGACCCGACCTCGTGCTCGTCCACGGCGACACGACCACCACCTTTGCGGGTGCACTCGCTGCGTTCTACCATCAGATCCCCGTCGGACACGTCGAGGCGGGGCTTCGGACACATGACATCTATTCGCCGTTCCCCGAGGAGATGAACCGCCGTCTCACGGGCGGCATTGCGACTCTGCATTTCGCTCCGACGCCGACTGCGCACGCGAACCTCCTTGCCGAGGGCGTGCCCGAGCGGCGCATCTTTGTCACGGGCAACACCGTCATTGACGCACTGCATCACATCGTGCGTCCCGACTATGTGCTGCCGACGGAGCTTGCTGGTGTGGACTTTGCAAATCACCGCGTTCTCCTCGTTACGACCCATCGACGGGAGAACCTCGGTGAGCCGATGCGCCATGTCTACCGTGCGATTCGCAGCATCATTGAGCAGATGGACGATGTGGAGGTCGTCTTTCCCGTTCACCGCAATCCGAAGGTGCGTGAGATCGTGCGCGAGGAGCTCGGCGGGATTCCGCGCGTCCACCTCATCGACCCGCTTGACTACGAGCCGTTCGCAAATCTCATGGCGCGCGTTGACATCGTGCTGACGGACTCAGGCGGCATTCAGGAGGAGGCCCCCTCCCTCGGCAAGCCTGTGCTCGTCCTGCGTGACACGACCGAGCGTCCCGAGGCGGTCACGGCGGGAACCGTGCGCCTCATCGGCACGGATGAGCAGCGTGTCTATGACGAGACCATGCGCCTCCTGACCGAGCCGACTGCCTATACGCACATGGCGGAGGCGGTGAATCCCTACGGCGATGGTGAGGCTAGTCGCCGTATCATCGAGGCGATCCTCTACCATGCGGGACATTCGCACACGAAGCCGGAGCCGTTCGGGGCGTAAAGCTATGAGCGGAGAGGAGGAGCTCATGGAGCAGAAGAAAACGCCGCCCCCGTCGGGGATGGCGGAGGCACTGCGCGCATTTGGTCTGCTCTCCGGGGTCGGCATCTATTTCCTCGTCTTTCTCGGAATCTTCATTTTCCTCGGGCAATGCGCTGACGACTTCCTCGGCACGGGGCGGGTTTGCACCATTGCGGGCATCATCCTCGGCTTTCCCGCCGCGATTTACTCGCTCTATCGGCAACTGAAGTATTATAAACTTGTGTGAGACGATCTTTTCATTCGAGGGAGGTTTGTCATGGGTGACTTGTTTCGTGAAGTGCAATTGTTCCTCGCCGCTCCGAGCGAGCATAGGGACGAATTTGACGCGAGCGATGCTCTGATCTGGGTGGACTGGGGTGACGAGGATGAGAGTATTCTTTCCTATTTGAATGATGTTCTTCCGGAGGAGGCACAGATCGACTACGAATGTGTGGACTCTGAGACGGAGCGTGGATTTGATATTCTGCTGAAAAAAGATGGAGAGGCACACGCCGTCCCCTATGCGGCAGATGCTGCGGACAGGGATACAACGCTCAAGGCGGCACAGGAATACCTCGCGCCTGTATACGAGATTCGATGGTATATGGGTTCGCTCGGCAGTGATACGCTTGCGTTCACGGTTCTTCCAACAGACGATTGGGAGAAGCTGGAACGGGAGTTTGATGCGGAGCAGGTCGCCTATTATTTCGCGCCGATTTACGCAGACAGTCAGATGTTCGAGATGGACGTGGACGAAGTCTTTGATCTGCTGGAGCAGAGAAAACAATAGTACAGATAAACGAACACAACCGCCCCGCAGGGTTGAACCTTGCGGGGCGGTTTCGTGTGTATCTTTATTTTCTCTCTGTCATGGCTGCCGCGAGTGCCGCGCCGAGGGCAGAGCCGGCGTTTTCGAGGATGATCTTGACGTTGACCGCCTCGTCCAAGAGGAGGGTGTCGAGCGCGCCACGCAGGTGATGTGAGACGAGCGGGACTTTCTCATAGACGGAGCCGTCGACGGCGACAAACTGGTTCTCGAACTCGTTCTCACCCATGCGGTGCTGGATGATGGCGACGTACGTCGCCGCAACGATACGTGCAGAGCGGACGATGACGGCGGTCGCAAGCTCCTGCAGCAGGGCGCGCTCGGCGGCGGTGAAGGTCATGCCCGTCTTTGCCTCGATGACCGCACCTGCCGCATGGCGGTCGAGGTAGGCGTCGGTGATGATCTCGGAGAGCTCGATGCTCGAAAACGGATAGACTCCGTCCGCACCGAGGAGATCTGCAAGTGCCGCACCGTAGAGTGTCCCGAGGTAGCGTCCCGACACCATCTTTTCCAGACGCTGTGCGCCGGGCTGCTCGGATTCCCGATCCAGAAGATCGTCGTATTTGGAGAAGGGCAGATGTCCAAAGCCGCCCGACTCCATGTTGATGACGGTCGGCGTCTCACTGCCGTCTGCGAACTCCTCGTAGTAGCAGGTGTTCTGCCCCGTGGCATAGATCGATCCAATGTAGGTGTGCTCGTGCTTGTACGCCGCTGCGAGCAGCACTGCAACCGTATCGTTGATGACAGCGACGGGGGTGACATTTGTCATGCCGCGCCGTGCGAGTGCCTCCTTGAGCAGGTCGTTGACGACCTTGCCCTCAACTCCCTGCGTGGCGAACTCCTTCGTCCAGACGATGAGCTTCGCGTTGTAGAGGTCGGTCTGCTGTGAGGGGAAGGAGAAGGTATGTCCAAGGAGGTATTTCGTCTCCCGATTTCCGTCGATTGCTTCGTCGATGATGCCGGCGAGGAAGTCAAACATCTCCTCTGCCGTCGCATCTGCGCTGACGTAGTCATAGACACCGGGGAGGGTGAGCGGTTTTGCGACCCTGCTCAGCACCTCGTATTCGCCGTCGCCCTTGAGGAGGATGCGCAGGGCGCGGACGTTCGTGCCGCCGAAGTCGAGCGCGAGGAAGGAGCCGTGCTCCTTGCCGCTCGGAAGCCCTGCATAGGAGCGGAGCATACGGAGTGTTGCACCCTCTTTTCCCGCGAGCCCCGCGCACATATCGGCGCGGAAATCATCGGTGATCTTGCGGAGTGCATCGTCGTCTATGGTGAAGGCTGCCTTTATCTCGTCAAATTTTTCACGATCAAATCCCATGGTAACTCCTCCCAAAAAAATTATATTTCGGGCAGCCTCCACGCAAACGCCTCGTTACGCAGGCGGTCGGGCACTTATCTGCCTAAATACCTGCGG
Source organism: Selenomonas sp. oral taxon 126 (assembly GCF_001683335.1). Classification (GTDB taxonomy): domain Bacteria; phylum Bacillota; class Negativicutes; order Selenomonadales; family Selenomonadaceae; genus Centipeda. The sequence continues at coordinate 402,499 of NZ_CP016201.1, read as the reverse complement.
ACTTCTTAAACGCGCTGCGCTTGAACGAAAGAAATCCGCAGGGGGCAGAACGTGCCCTTTGCTCCGCTTGCTTCACTAGGGTTTGCTTTGGAGGCTGCCCTTATCCCATGTTCCGATCCAAGCCGTTCAACAAAAGTGATCGAGCATCGCGCCGACGCTCGGGAACACCTGCTTTGCCTGTGCCTGTATCTCGGGGCGTGCCGTGGTGAGCGAGTACCCGTCCCAAGCCTTGAGCATGGGCAGGTCGTTCGTCTCGTCGCCGATGGCGAACACCTCCGCGCCGTCCCATCCCATGACGGAGAGTAGAGTACGGATGCCCTGATCCTTGCTGATGCCGGCGGGCGTGATGTCAAGGCTGCACGCGTTCGGGAATGCGTGAATCTTATCCCCCAGTTTTGCGTTCAGCACGGCGGCACATTCATCGGACAGGGCAGGCTCATGAAAGCCGAGCGAGAACTGCTGAATCCCCGTCAGCCCTCCGATGTCGGCTTCCGTGATATAGACGATGGGGAAGTCCCAGTCCTTTGCTTCGCGCTCGATCCACGAGCCCTCGGAGTGGTGGCAGAGGTAGGTCACATCTGCTGCAGAGAAGGCGAAGTGGAAGGACTTCTGTGCGCTCGGCTCCGACGCAATCGCCGTGAGCGCGCGAGGATCAATCTCCGCCTGAAATCGTACGGATGCATCCGCACCCCGTATGATGCCGCCGTTGTTGCAGACGGTATAGTCGAATTCGACTCCGTATTCCTCAAGCTGAGGCACGAGCATCCCGTAGTCGCGCCCCGAGATGACGCCGAACTTGTGCCCCGCCGCGCGCCAACGCGCGATGCCCTCCTTCGTCTCTGTGTCGATCATGCCGCCCCGCAGCAGCGTGCCGTCGTAGTCGCTTGCCGCTACCTTCATTTTACTTCCTCCTCATAGACAACCGCCTCGAGCGGACGGAGTGTATTTTTCGGTGCATCTGTATAGCTGCCGATGAGCCGCACGCCCTTCAGGAATCCTGCGGGCAGCACCGCCTCCTCCGTGCTGAAATTGACGGCGGTGACGATGCGCCGCGTGCCCTCCGTGCGCGAGAATGCATAGATCTGCTCATTGTCCGCGAGCAGTTCCTCGTACACACCGCTGAGCAGTACGGGATTCGTCTTGCGCAGACGGATGATCTCCCTGTAGTAGGAGAGGACGGAGTCCGCATCCTTTTCCTCAGCCGCCGCATTGATTTCACGGTAGTTTTCGTTTGCGGGCAGCCACGGCGTTCCCGTTGTAAAGCCCGCATGTTCCGACGTGTTCCACTGCATCGGCGTGCGTGCGTTGTCACGGCTGTTGAAGTGGACAAAGGAAAGTGCCTCTGCGGGGCTGAATCCTTCCTTGAGCGCAAGCTCGTACTGCCCGTGGGAGGAGATATCATCATAAGCTTTGATGCTGTTCCACTTGACATTGGTCATGCCGAGCTCTTCGCCCTCGTAGATGAAGGGCGTACCGCGCAGGGTCATGAGAACGGTCGCAAGTGCCTTTGCGGCAAGGCGTGTATCCCCGCCCTTCGGGAAAAAGTAATTGACGGAGCGTGCGCGGTCATGGTTCTCGAAGTAGATCGGGTACCAGCCCTCCTTGGCGACGCCCGCCTGACTCGCCGAGAGTGCGCCCTTGAGCTTTGTGAGCGGCCACGGGAGCATCTTCGACCAGCATTCGCCGCCCTCGTATGGAACGAGGACGTGGGCAAACTCGAACAGCATGGAGAACACGCCGTTCTCGCCGACCCAGTCGGGGAGCTCCGCGACCGAGACACCGTTTGCCTCGCCGACGGTGAAGATGTCGTGTCCGTCAAAGACCTCTCTGCGGAACTCATGGAGGAAGTCGAGAATGCCGGGCGTATTCGCCGTCATATCGTGGACGCTCACCATGCCGTCCGCCGCATCGGGGGTGCCGTCGGCGAAGACGGCGGGTTTCTTGATGTAGGTGATCGCGTCGATGCGGAAGCCGCCGACGCCCTTGTCGAGCCAGAAGTTCGCCGCCGCAAAGAGGGCTGCGCGCACCTCGGGATTCTCCCAGTTGAGGTCGGGCTGCGCCTCGGCAAAGGTGTGGAGGTAGTATTGGCCTCGCTCGGGGCAGTACGTCCACGCCGAGCCGCCGAAGATGCCGCGCCAGTTCGTCGGTGCGCTGCCGTCGGGCTTTGCGTCGCGCCAGATGTACCAATCGCTCTTGGGATTGGTGCGGCTCGACTTCGACTCGATAAACCACGGATGCTGATCGGAGCTGTGGTTGTAGACGAGATCCATGACAATGCGCATATCGCGCTTCTTTGCCTCGGCGATCAGTTCCTCCATGTCGGCGAGCGTGCCGAACTGGGGATTGATGCCCGTGTAGTCGCTGATGTCGTAGCCGTTGTCGACCATGGGCGAGGGATAGACGGGCGTGAGCCAGAGCGCACCCGCGCCGAGATCCTTCAGATAGTCGAGCTTCTCGGTGATGCCGCGCAGGTCGCCCGTGCCGCTGCCCGTGGTATCGTTGAAGCTCTTCGGATAGATTTGGTAGACAGCGGTGTTCTGCCACCATTTCGTTGCTTTCATCGGTGTTCCTTTCTTAGAACGTCAGCACAGGGGTTTCGCCCGCCTTGGCATCCATGCCCGTCGTCTTCTTCATGAGCGGGTACTCGGCGGAGTTCGTGACCGCCATGATGACCGTGTCCTGATAGCCCGCCGCATGAATCACATCGCGGTCGAACTTCACGAGCGGCGCACCCGCCTTCACGCTCTCGCCCATCTTGACGAGGAGTTCAAAGCCTTTGCCCTCGAGTTTCACCGTGTCCACACCGATGTGGATGAGGAGTTCCGCACCGTTGTCCATGCGGAGACCGACCGCATGGCGGCTGTCCTCCATGACCATCGTGACCTCGGCATCCGCAGGAGCGACCACAACGCCCTCGGTCGGCTCGACTGCAACGCCGTCGCCCATCATCTTCTGCGAGAACATCTCGTCCTTGACCTCGCTCATGTCGATGACATGACCCGTCGTGACTGCCGTGACGGCAAAGGATTTCTCCGTGCCAACCGCGACCTCGTCCACATCGGAGGCGGGTGCAGTCATGAGCGCCTCGAAGCGCTCGCGAATCTGCGGAACGGAGAGCCCAACGATGACCTGGAATGCGTGACCGTTGCGGACAAGCCCGTGTGCGCCCGCATTCGTAAATGCCGCAGAGGGAGCAACCTTCTCGGGATCGTTGACCGTGACGCGCAGACGCGTTGCGCAGTTCGTTACATCCTTGATGTTTGCAGCGCCGCCGAGTCCGTCGAGGAAGGCGCGCGCCTTCAGGTCACGCTCATCGAGCTTCATGCCGGGAGCAGCGCCCGCAGCGCCGGCCGCACCAGCCTGTTTTGCCTTGTAGTCCGCCTTGGTGAAGAGCTTGTCCTCCACATCGTCATCCGTGCGTCCCGGGGTCTTGTAGTCCTTGAGCAGGATGACCCAGCGGAAGACGAAGAAGTAGATGGCGGTGAAGCAGAGACCGACGCCGATCTGCGTGAGGTATGTCGCATAGTGATACGGGAAGAGGGGAATCCAGTTCTGAACGAAGCAGTCGATGAGACCGCCGCCGAAGTTGCCCGAGAGACCGATCGCATAGAGCGTTGCGGAGAGTGTTGCCGAGAGCAGTGCGTGCAGGAGATAGAGAAGCGGTGCGACAAAGAGGAAGGTGAACTCGATCGGCTCTGTGATGCCGCAGAGCACTGCCGTGATCGTCGCGGGGATGAGGAGCGCCGCTGTCTTCTTGCGCTTTTCGGGCTTTGCACACATGTAGATCGCGAGTGCTGCGCCCGGCAGACCGAAGACCTTGCCGCTGCCGTGGAGGGCAAAGCCGCCCTCGGGGAAGAGCTCACGGAGCGACTGTCCGCTGACCATAAAGTCGTTGATGTGTCCGAGCCAATACGCCTGGATGCCGCCGTCGACAACCGCAGGACCGAACATGAACGGGAGATAGATGAAGTGATGCAGACCTGCCGGCAGGAGCATTTTCTCCGAGAAGGTGTATGCCCAGACACCGAGGATGCCGCTGGTCTTGAGGAAGAACTGGAACTGCTCAATGGCGTGCTGTACGGCCGGCCAGACAATGCAGAAGAGGAGCGCCATCGGAATCATGACGACGAAGCCGATTGCGACGACGAACGCGGGACCCTTGAAGATGCCGAGCCAGTCGGGGATGTTCGTGTCATAGAAGTGGTTGTGCAGGAACGCCGTGCAGCAGGCGATGAAGATCGCGCCGAGCATGCCCATGTCGAGCGTCTTGATGTTCGCGATCATCGCAAGCCCCGTGCCGGGACCTGCCGGCTGGCTGTAGTCCACACCGAACGCGCTGCCGTGGAGCGTGAGGAATGCGGAGATGAAGTAGTTGAAGAGCATGTAGATGACGAACGATTCCATCGCACAGCGTGCAGGCTCTTTTTTCGCAAAGCCGATGGGAACGGCAATCGCGAAGAGAATGGGCATCTGCGCGAACACAGTCCATGCGCCCTGTTCGACGACAAACCAGAAATCGTACCAGAGCGTGCCCTGCGCGGCGATGCTGCCGAGCAGTCCCTCGTTCTTGCAGACGATGGACACTGCCACCGTCAGACCGAAGAATGCAAACAGGATGACGGGCGTATACATTGCGCCGCCAAACCGCTGCATGTTTTGCATGATGACATCCTTACTGAGTGCCATGTGCGTTCCTCCTTATCCCAAAACCAAACCCCTACGGCGGGGAAGCTCTGCGCCTCCCGAGAATGAAACTGAAAGAAATATGAAATCCACTGTCCCAAAGATAGCGCAAAAATGCCGCGAACGCAATAGGTTCGCGGCATTCGGGAGGGATGTACGGAGACTGTACCGTGGTACATAGGATGAAATTTGTTACAGGGATGGGGCGCCCCTATCGGCTCGCTATGCTCGCCACTTCCCCCGTCTCGGACGGGGGAAGCTAATATGCCATAATGCAAAGCCTCCCCCGTTGCTGACCTGTCCAAGAAGCAAGTCCGAAAGGACGCAGCTGATTGGGCAACAGGTCGTATGGGAAAACGTCCCAAGAACACAAGCGTTAGCGAAGTGTGATTGGTTGACGTTGACCGCTCGACACGGGGGAGGGGGACCGCGAAGCGGTGGAAGGGGCGTCTGTGGCGGTCACATGTTTTCTTCCGACAGAGATTGTTACTTCTCCCGCTCCTGCACATAAAGCCTGTAATGCACATACCAGATCTCGAGCAGGAGAAAATACGCGAGCATGGATTTGAACTGGAGGCGCGCCTCATTTTCCGGCAGGGCAAACTCTGCGGGCATGACGTAGAGATTCTCTGTGGAGCGGGAGGCGAGTGCATTGTGCCGCATCTCAGTGATGGAGAGGATGGGCACACCCTTGAGGCAGAGATGGTCGGCGAACTCCACGGCACGCTCGGATTCGCCCGAGAGCGAGATGAAGATGAAGAGGTCGTCCTTTCCCGCCGTCTGGTAAACGGAGTAGAACTCCTCACGTCCCGCAATCTCGTAGATGAAAATGTTGTCATAGACAAAGAGGCGTTTCATCTCCTGCATGACGTTCGTCTGGACATAACCCGAGGCATAGGCAAAGACGCGGTGCGCCTCATGGATGAGGCGGCTTGCACGCGTGTAGTCGCGCCGCATGAGCGTGCGCCATGTCTGATCGTAGAAGCTGCCGAGCGAGGTTCTGACATCATTTGCGGGGATGGGATGATCCGTCTTCTCCATCCGCATGACCGCCTTCATCTCGCCGAACCCGTCAAAGCCGAGCTTTTGCGCGAAACGCACGACGGAGGCACTCGACACGGCGCACGCGCGTGCGAGTTCATGGATGGATGCGCGGCTTGCTGCCGCACGGTTGCCCTCGATATACCGCCAGATGCACTTGTCCGTATCGCTGAGACGTTGCAGATGTGCGTTGATTCGTTCTGTAAGCCGCATGGCATCCTCCCCCTTTTATGCGTCCATTATAGCATAAATTTTGGAAAAGAGCAGAAAAGAATGACTTCGTGACATTTGTCATGAAAAAAACCTGAAAAGATGTGACAGACTTCAGATGACATTATTTCTCTTTTTGATACAATATAACCAGTGTAATGATTGGGTTCTGCAATAGAGGGGGATTTATCATGGAGATCGCATTTTGCCGCATTGACGACCGCCTGATTCACGGACAGGTGGCAACGGTCTGGACGAAGATGACGGGCTGCAACCGCATCATGTGCGTCAACGATGATGTCGCACAGGACGAGATGCGCAAGAAGCTGCTCATCCAGGTCGCGCCGCCGGGCATCAAGGCGTACGTCATTCCCGTGGACAAGGCTGTTGCCGCGTACAAGGATCCGAAGTACGATTCGTTCAAGACGCTTTTCCTCTTCACGAATCCCGCCGATGTGGTGCGTGCGGTGAAGGGCGGCATCCCGTTCAAGTCCGTCAACCTCGGCGGCAAGTGCTTCAAGGACGGCGACACAATGATCTCGCAGGCGGTCGCGGTCAACGAGGACGATGTCAAGGCGATCAAGGAACTCCTCGATATGGGGATCGAGGTGGAGATTCGCAAGCTGTGGAACGAGCCGAAGGGCGACGTGATGGCAGCGCTGAAGGCAAAGGGGCTCGCATAACGGTCTTTGAAGGGCTCCAATCCATTGGGGGGATTGGACACTCTTTAGGGAAGCACTGATAAATTCAGCCGCGCCGTCTTAGCACATCTTTTTCGCCCTGTCTTTGTCGACAAATCCTCCACATAGCTTTGGCTATGCGTCCGGTTTGTCTCCTTGACAGGACAAAAAATCTGTACCAATTCGACGGACTTCATTTTATCAGCGATTCCCTAGGAAATGGGAGGTTGGATTTATGGATACAGTACAGTTTGTAATGCTCATCGTCGTTGCGGCGATTACGGGCATGGCGAGCGTGCTCGATGAGGCTCAGTTTCATCGTCCGCTGATCGCCTGTACGCTCGTCGGACTCGTGCTCGGCGACATCACAACCGGCATCATCCTCGGCGGCACGCTCGAGCTGATGGCACTCGGCTGGATGAACGTCGGCGCGGCAATGGCGCCGGATGCGGCACTCGCCTCGGTGGTGGCGACCATCCTCGTCATCGTCGGGCATCAGGACATCACGGCGGGCATTGCGCTTGCCGTTCCGCTTGCAGCGGCAGGGCAGGTGCTCACGATCTTCGTGCGTACGATCACCGTCTTCTTCCAGCATCTGGCGGACAAATTTGCCGAGGATGGCAATATGTTCGGCATCGAGATGTGTCATGTCGCAGGTCTGATGCTGCAGGCGATCCGCGTCGCCGTTCCTGCTGCACTCGTCGCGCTGATCGCGGGCACGGACACCGTCAGTGCCATGCTGAACTCGATTCCCGAGGTCGTGACGCGCGGTCTGCAGGTCGCGGGCGGCTTCATCGTCGTCGTCGGCTATGCGATGGTCATCAACATGATGAATGCAAAGTCGCTCATGCCGTACTTCTTCCTCGGCTTCCTCCTCGCAGTCTTCACGGACTTCAACCTCATCGGCTTCGGCGCGGTCGGCCTTCTCTGCGCGTACTTCCACATCAAGGGAATTGAGCGTGAGTCGCAGATCGCGGCAGCTGGTGCGGGTGGCGGTACGGGCAACCCCGTGGACGACATCGATGATTCGGATCTGATGTAAGGAGGCAGGGCAATGGAAAAGACATTAAACAAGAGAGATCTGTTCTGGATCTTCGTTCGCTCCAACTTCCTGCTCGGATCGTTCAACTTTGAGCGTATGCAGGCGATGGGGTTCTGCGTTGCGCTGATGCCCGCACTCAAGAAGCTCTATCAGGGCGACGAGCTGAAGGCGGCACTCAAGCGACACCTCGAGTTCTTCAACACGCAGCCGTTCGTCGCGGCGTCGATCATGGGCATCATCGCCGCGATGGAGGAAAAGCGTGCGAACGGTGCGGACATCAGCCCGCAGACCCTCTCCGGCGTCAAGGTCGGTCTCATCGGACCGCTTGCCGGCGTCGGCGACCCGATCTTCTGGGGGACGCTGCGCCCCGTTCTCGCCGCACTCGGCGCGGGCATTGCACTCACGGGCAGCATCATCGGCCCGATCATCTTCTTCGTCGCGTTCAACGCACTGCGCCTCCTCACGCACTGGTACGGCGTTCGGTATGGTTATGAGAAGGGCACGGAGCTCGTCGACAACATCGGCGGCAATAAGATGCGCTACCTCACGGAGGGGGCGTCCGTCCTCGGACTCCTCGTCATGGGCGCACTCGTTGCGAAGTGGACGACGGTCAATATGCCGCTTGTCCTGTCCGAATATGTGAACGCACGGGGCGAGGTCGTCGTCACGACGCTGCAGAGCATTCTCGACAGCCTCATGCCGAGCATCGTTCCGCTCCTCATGACGTTCGCATGTATGTATTTCCTGCGTAAGGGCGTCAACCCGCTCATCATCATCCTCGGGCTGTTCGCCATCGGCATTGTTGGATATGCCATCGGTCTGCTCGCATAAGAGTGAATATTAGGGGGGCTGCCGTACGAAGCAAAAAATGTTTCGTGCGGCAGTCCCTTTGGTATATAATTGGAGCAGTGGAGATGATTGTGACAGAGAGGGCGGTGAGGGCGGATCATGCAGAAATGGCTGTCATGGCGATGGGGGATTGCACTCGTTGTGCTGCTCGCGGGACTCCTGTGCGCCCAGTTCGCCCGCACGGATCACTCCGCGCGTCAAAATGAAGGGCGCGCGAAGTTCGGCGCGGTCTACATGACGACGAACAACCCCTTCTACGAAATCATCGACGAGGAAATCCGCACTGTGGTCGAGAACCACGGCGATGTCCTCATCTCGCGCGATCCCGCCCTCGATGCCGACCGACAGATTGAGGAGATCCGTGACCTCATCGCGGAAGGTGTGCGCGTCCTCTTCGTCAACCCCGTGGATGCCGCACGCATGGGCGAGGTGCTGCGTGAGGCGCGCGCGGCGCGCGTCATCGTCATTGCGATTGATACGAACCTCGCGCAGGACGGCTATGCCGCCGCGACCATCGTCTCGGACAACTACAATGCGGGCGCGCAGTGCGCCGCGCACCTCCTCGCACACGCGGACGGGGCGCGCATCGGTCTGCTGAAGCATACGCTGGCGCGCTCGGCAGAGCTGCGCATCGAGGGCTTTCGCGCGGCGCTCGCGGGGCATCCCTCCTTTCAGATTGTGGCGGAGGAGGAGTGCAGCGGGCAGCTGGAGATTGCAATGCCTGTCATGGCGGATATGCTTGCGCGGCATCCCGAGATTGACGTCGTGATGGCGCTGAACGACCCCGCGGCGCTTGGGGCGATTGCGGCGCTGCAGAATGCGGGACGCGCGCCCGGAGAGACGCTGGTCTATGGCGTGGACGGCGTTCCCGAGAGCCGGCAGCTCATCCGCGCGGGTTGGATGACGGCGACCGCTGTCCAGTCCCCGCGCCGCATCGGAAGGCTCGCTGCGGAGGAGGCGTATCGCATTCTTGCGGGCGAGGGGGCGGAGGACATCGCCCTGCCGACCCATCTGCTGACGATAGAGAATGTGGAGGAGAACGACGGCGGGGGGTGGGACTGAATGACCGGTCTTCTACGGGCGGTGCGGGGGCGCGCGTTCGAGGATGTGCACTGGCTGCTCTATGCCTACAACGCCATCGTCATCGCCCTCCTCACGGCATTTCTCTGCCTGACCCAGTACAAGATCCACATGTCGATGGGGGCATACGCCTTCATGAAACAGGTGCATGCGCTACCGTTTTCGCCTCTTGAAAGCATTTTCCTGACGGCGCTCGCCTTTCTCCTGCTCACGCTGTTCGGCTGGATGTACCGCCTCGGCTCCGGTGATAACCGCGCGCGTCTCTACCTCCTGCTGATGCTTGAGATCGCCGCCTGCATGGTGCTCATGCGCAGCGTGAACTTCGCCTACGACGGCGTCGTGCTGCTCGTTGTCGCCGACATGATGCAGCGCTACGAGGGGCATCACCGTGCCTATCTTCTGATCGGTGCGATGGTCGTGCTCTATCTCATCGCAAACGTCAACCTCGGGCTGTACCAGACGAAGGTAATCCCGTTTGAGGCGTATATTTCCTACTACGACAGCACGACGCAGAGCGTTCTGCTCGCACTGCGGAGTGCGTGTTCCTCGCTGAATACGATCCTCTTCGTTTCCTACCTCGTTCTCCTCATCAAGAATAAAAATGAGGAGCGCGAGCGCATCCGTCTGCTCAATGAGAAATTGGAGGAGGCGAACCAGCGTCTGCGGGCGTACGCCATCCACGCGGGGCGCATGGCGGAGACGCGCGAGCGCAATCGTCTCGCGCGCGAGATTCACGATACGCTCGGGCACGCGCTCACGGGCATCACGGCGGGGCTGGATGCCTGCATGGTGACGCTTGAGAGTGCGCCGGAGTTCACGCGTGCACAGCTGGCACGCATTCGCGACGCGGCGCAGAAGGGCATCACGGACGTGCGCCGCTCGATGAAGAAGCTGCGCCCCGACGCGATGGAGAAGCTGCCGTTCCAGGAGGCAATCGCCGCGATGACGGCGGAGTTTGCGGCATCCTCGGGGATGGAGGTCGCGCTCGACGTGCAGCAGTGGCCGGCGAATCTGCGCGAGGATCAGGAGGATGTCATCTACCGCGTGCTGCAGGAGAGTCTGACGAACGCGCATAGGCACGGGCAGGCGAAGCATGTGCGTATCACCATCGGGGAGAACGTCGGCATCCTCTGCATCCGCATTGCGGACGACGGCACGGGCTGCACCGAGGTCACACCTGGATTCGGGCTGCGCCATATGCAGGAGCGGCTGTATCTCCTGCATGGGACGGTGAACTACGAAAGCGCGGACGGCTTCACGGTCGAGGTCGCAATACCGCTGAGTGGGGGAGGGAGCGTGCATGATTAACGTCATGATTGCGGACGATCAGGAGCTCATTCGCGAGAGTCTGAAGATCGTCCTCGAGATGAACGAGGATATGCGGGTGACGGCGATGGCGGCGAGCGGGCGCGAGGCACTGGAACTCCTCGCCCAGACCCCTGTCGACATCATCCTCATGGACATCCGTATGCCGGAACTCGACGGGGTGCTCTGTACGAAGGCGGTCAAGGAGCGCTATCCCGAGGTGCGAATCATCATTCTCACGACCTTTGATGACGACGACTATGTATACTCCGCGCTGAAATATGGGGCGAGCGGCTACCTGCTGAAGGGCGGGAGCGTGCAGGATCTCGCGAATGCGATCCGCGTCGTCGTCTCGGGCGGCAACATCCTCAACCCCGATGTCACGAACAAGGTCGTGAAGCTCTTCAGTCAGATGGCGCAGAGCCCCTATGTGACGGAGGCGGATCTGCAGGGCGTGAGCGAGCTGACGCATACGGAGCGCAGCATTGCCCAGCTCGTCGGCAGAGGGCTCTCGAACAAGGAGATCTCGGCGGCACTCGCGCTCTCGGAGGGCACCGTCCGCAACAGCCTCAGCACGGCGCTCTCAAAGCTGAACCTGCGTGACCGCACACAGCTTGCGATTTGGGCAGTGCAGATCGGCCTCTCGCAGATGAGAGGGGCGAAATGAGCGTGCAGCGGAAAATCGGCATTTTGCTCCTCGTCCTCCTCATCGCCGCGCTCCTCGGCTCGTGGCTCGTATGGCGCAGCAGCCCCGTCGTGACCGTCGGCATCTTCGCGGGCAGCAACTGGGGCGTGCCGCAGGGCGAGCCATACGCCATCATTGACCGCGCCATCGAAAAATTCGAGGCGGCACATCCGGGCGTGCGCGTGCAGTATGTGAGCGGTATCCAACGCGGGGATTATGCGGAGTGGCTGGCGGGGCAGTTTTTGCAGGGCGGGGAGCCCGATGTATTCCTCCTGCCAACAGAGGATTTTGCACTCTATGCCGAGCGCGGCGCACTGTGCGACCTCACGCCGCTGATGGAGAGTGATCCGGAATTTTCCGCAGAGGTCTATGACGGTACGGCGTTTCAGAACGGGCAGTACGATGGGCGCAGCTACGCGCTGCCCTGCGAGAACATGATTACGCTCATGTTCGTCAACAAGACCCTGCTCGCGCGCGAGGGGCTTGCAATGCCGCCGCAGAACTGGACATGGACGGACTTTCTCGCACTGACGAAACTCCTCACGAAGGATACAGACGGGGACGGGGTGCCCGACCAATTCGGCTGCTATGACTACACATGGGAACAGGCGGCGGTGTCCAACGGCGTACGGCTCTTTCGCGCGGATGGCAAGGCGTCCTATTTTGCCGACCCGCGCATGGAGGAAGCCCTGCGCTTTCTGAAGGAACTCGAGGCAGCGCACGCTGGGCGCAAGGTGACGGCGCGGGATTTCGACATGGGGCGCGTGGCGTTTCGTCCGTTCACCTTTGCCGAGTATCGCACATACAAGCCCTATCCGTGGCGCGTCAAGAAGTACAGCTCCTTCGAGTGGGACTGCATCCCGCTGCCGGCGGGACCCTCGGGCGGCAATATCTCCGTGATGAACAGTCTGCTCGTCGGCATGAGCGCGCGCACGGAGCGGCGCGAACTCGCGTGGTCGTTCATGAAGCTCCTCAGCTGTGACCCCGAGATACAGGCGATGGTGCTCGAGAAGTCGCACGCGCTCCCCGCGCGCCGCGATGTCCTGCGGGCGCGCGGGGCGGAGGAGATCTTTCTCTGGGACTCGGGGGAGAGTGCGATGACTGTTGAGGATGTGGGGCGCGCCATGGAACGCTCGGTGACCCCCGACCACTTCGACCGCCACGCGGAGGTCATGCTGTATGCCGACCGTGCGATTGCGGCGCTGATCGAGGAGCCGCCGCCGTTCCACAACGCGCTCAACCGTCTGCAAAAGGAAGTCAATGCGATTTTGCAGCAGTGAGCGGGAGAGGCTCATATGCCGCAATCCAAAGCCTCCCCCGCCGAAGCGGGGGAGGGGAACCGCGCAAGCGGTGGAAGGGGCGCCTTGAACGCTTGGTTGTGAGCGATTCACAAAGGGAGGGAATATGGACTACAAGATTGTGTTTTCCGACATCGACGGCACACTCCTCAATACGGAGCATCACGTCCTGCCGCGCACAGCGGACGCCATCCGCCAGATTACGGCGCGCGGCATCCCGTTTGCGCTCGTCTCGGCACGTATGCCCGAAGCGATTGCGCCCATCGTGGACGAGATTGGTGCGACTGCCGCCGTCATCAGCTACAACGGCGGACTCGTCATCACGCCCGACGGGCAGGAGCTGAACGATGAGCGCATGACGCGCGCGCATACGGAGGCGGTGCTCGCACAGATTGCGCGGGACTATCCCGGGGCGTCGATGAACTACTACGCCGGGCATACATGGTATGTGCGCGACCGCGCCGACCCCGAGGTGCAGCAGGAGGAGCGGATTACGACCGTCACCTCTGTGGAGGCGGACTTTGCGGCACTCATCGCAGCGGGGACGCTGCCGAGCAAGCTGCTTGCGATGGGGGAGGCTGACCTCATTGTGCGTATGGAGAAGGAGCTTTCGCCGGCATTTCCGGAACTTACCGTCATACGCTCGGCGCCGCATCTCTTGGAGATTATCGCACGCACCGTGTCGAAGGCGACGGGGATTGCCGTTCTGTTGAATCACTATGGGATTGACCGCACGGAGGCGCTTGCCTTCGGCGACAATTACAACGACATCGCCATGCTGCGCTATGTCGGGCACAGCGTCGCGATGGGCAACGCGCCTGACAAGATCAAGGCGATTGCCACATCTGTCACGGAGGGGAACGATGCCGACGGCATCTATCACTTCCTGAGGAAAAATCTGGTTGTTTGAGAGGGGTATGCAAGATGTTTGGAATCATTGTAGGAACGCATGGGATCTTTGCCGAGGAGATTGTCAAGTCCTGTGAGATGATCTGCGGTCCGCAGACGAATGTGCGCGCCGTGACGCTCGTGCCGGGTGAGGGACCCGACGACGTGGTACGAAAATACGAGGCAGCGATAAAGGAACTGGACTGCGCGGACGGCGTGCTCTTCCTCAACGACCTCTTCGGTGGCAGCCCGTATAACGCTGCGTGCCGTCTCGCGGCGAATAACGAGGCGTATGGCATCGTCACGGGCGTCAACCTCCCGATGCTCATCGAGATGGTCAGCGCACAGCTCATCGGCGGCTCGTATGACATCCTCGCACTCATGGAGCAGGCGGCGGAGGCGGGCAAGAACGGCATCCAGCCCTTCCACGCCTCGACCATGCAGGAGGAAGAGGACGACGATCTCTAAGAGGATCGTCACATTCTTCGGCGGCGGAGACGGGCGAAAAAACTTCTTGACAAGCGTCTGCATATCCGCTATAATTTCCCTTGTTGCTGAGAGCGACACAGGGGTATCGCCAAGTTGGTAAGGCACGGGATTCTGAATCCCGCATGCGTTGGTTCGAGTCCAGCTACCCCTGCCATTTGTAAATTCGGAGCCGCAGTGAATGTTGCGGCTTTTTTCTATGTGTAAAGGAAGCACTGATAAATTCAGCACCGCCATCTTAGCGCATCTTTTTTGCCCGCTTTTTGCCCTCGATCCTCCACAGAGCACCACTCTGCGTCCGGTTTGCCTCCTCAATCGGACGAAAAAATCTACGCCAATCTGAGGGTCTATTTTATCAGTGATTCCTAAAATATTTTTATTGAAAAACATTCTTAATTTTGCTACGATAATGGGACGATAAATCTCAAAGGAGTTGTTGCTATGGCTGCAAAAAAACGGCGGTTCGGCGTGATGGATGTGCTCCTCCTCGCGCTGAATCTCCTGTTCTTTGTCGGAATGCAGACCGTCTTCCTGCCGTGCGAGGCGCGGCCTGACGGCTCGTGGATGACCTGCCACTGGGCGGGGCAGGCGCTCACAGGGATTGCGGCGGTGCTCGTCGCAATTGCCGCACTGCATCTCGTGATACCGCGGGCTCAGGTGAAGATGGGGCTTGCACTTGCGATGATCCCGCTCTCCGTGCTGGCGTTCGTCCTGCCGGATCATCTCATTGATCTCTGCATGATGGAGACGATGCACTGCCATACGGTGATGGAGCCGGCAGTGACGGTGATCTCGCTGCTGAACGTGCTGCTCGCCGCTGCAGATATCTATGTGCAGGGAAGGGGGGAAGCGGAATGAGGTTCTCGCGTTTCCTTGCCATACGGAACTGCCGTCAGAATGGGACACGCTCGGTGACGCTCGCTGTGATTACGGCGATTCTCGCCCTCGTGATCTTTGGCGGCTCGGAACTGCTGCTCGGACTGCAGGGAGGTCTCGTGCGTTTTCAGCAGCGACTCGGCGCGGATGTGGTGGTGTTGCCGCAGGAGGCGGCGCAGACGGGAGCACTTGAGGGGGTGCTTGTACAGGGGGTACCTGCACATTTCTATATGGAGGCGCGCTATCTTGACGAGCTGCGCGGGATGCGCGGCGTCGCGCAGGCTGCACCGCAATTTTTCCTCGCGTCTGCGCATGCGGGCTGCTGCTCGGTGGCTGTGCAGATTATCGGATTCGACCCCGCGACGGATTTTACCATCCGTCCGTGGATGCAGGAGGCGGGGGCTGCGCAGATGGGCTACGGCGATATTCTCGTGGGCAGTGGGATCTCCGTTCCTGCGGACGCGATGCTGACATTTTACAATATGCCCTGCCGTGTCGTCGGGCGGCTGAGTCCGACGGGGACGGGGATGGATACCGCCGTCTACACGAATATGGAGACGATGCGCGCAATGATGGCGAATGCGGCGGCACTCGACTTTGACTATTTTAAGGACATTCCGCCGGACGCGGCGATCTCCGCTGTGATGATTCGGACGTCGGAGGGGTTCACGCCCGAGGGCGTGGCAGCGGCGATCAATGAGATGTACCCCGCACTTGCGGCGCGTCCTGCACATGGGATGGTGCATCATGTGGAGGAGGGACTTGGCGGCATTTTGGAGACGATCGGCGTGCTTGTCGGCGTCATCTGGCTGCTCGCCGTTCTGGTTCTCGGCTTTGCGTTTCATCTGTCTGCGCGCGAGCGGCGGCGCGAGTTCCTCGTGCTGCGGATTGCGGGCGCAACGCGCGCCTTTTTGGTGCGGATGATGCTCATGGAGGCAGCGCTCACTTCGGTGGCGGGCGGCGTGGCGGGCATTGCCGTCGGCATGCTTGTCATTCTCCCGTTTGCGGGGCTGATGAAGGCGGGGCTCATGCGTCCCTACCTCCTGCCTGACGGCGGCACGCTCGCCATGCTCGCCGCAGAGACGTTTTGCGCGGCGGTTCTGTCGGGGGCTCTTGCGGCTGCTTGGACGGCGGGGCGCGTGAGCGGCGCGCCGATGAGTGAGCTGCTGGGGGAGGAGAGATGATGGAACTTCGTGCGGAGAAGATCAGCCGTGACTTTCTGCGGTACAGCGCAAAGGACGGCTACTTCATGGCGGTTGCGGAGACAGATCTTACGCTCGCAGCGGGGACGCTCACGGCGGTAACGGGGCGCTCGGGCAGCGGCAAGAGTACGCTCCTCCACATCCTTGGGGGACTGCTTCCGCCTGTGACGGGGCGTGTGCTGCTGGGAGGGACGGATCTCTATGCGCTCGATGAGGACACGCGTGCGCAGCTGCGGGGCGTGCAGATCGGCATTGTCCCGCAGCAGCTGATGTCGCTTGCGAGCCTCACGGTGCGCGAGAACATCCTTCTGCCCGCGCTCCTTGCGGGTGCGGAGGAAAGGGTGCTGGCGCGTGCGGATGAGCTGATGGAGCGCCTCGATATCCGAAAACTTGGTGCGGTCACACCGGCAGAGCTCTCAGGCGGGGAGCTGCGCCGCGTGACGATTGCTCGTGCCCTCGTCATGCAGCCGCAGGTGCTCCTCGCAGATGAGCCGACGGGCGACCTCGACGATGAGAATACGCGCCTCGTCCTCTCCCTCCTGCGTGAGACAGCGGACGCGGGCACTGCCGTCCTCCTCGTGACGCACGAGCAGGAGGCACGGGACTACGCCGATGTCTCCTATACGATGGCGGCGGGGGTACTGACGTTCTTGCCGCAGTGAACACTTCCTTTTTTTGACGGACTATCATATAATAGGAATAAAGGAGGGATGATGATGAAACGATGTGACTGCAATCCGCTGAACGATTATTTGTTCAAGTTTATCTTTGGTCGGGAGGAGCGCAAACGCATTACGCTGAATTTTCTCAATGCGGTTCTGGATCTCGATGGGGAGGATGAGCTCTGCGATATTAACTTTGTTGATCGCGAGCTTGATCCGGTCTTTGAGGACGATAAACTCTCGCGGTTGGATCTCTTTGGTATTGCAAACGACGGTAGCCGTATCAACATCGAAGTTCAGCTTGTGAATTTACAGAATATGGAAAAGCGGACACTGTACTACTGGGCGAAGATGTATCAGTCACTTCACAGGGGCGATGCATACGAGGAACTCAACCGCGCGATTACGATCAATCTGCTTAATTTCTCGATGTTGCCGCAGAAGCAGACGCATACAATGTACGGGCTTTATGACCTTCAGAGCGGGCATCGTCTGACCGAGGATCTTGAAATCCACTTTATTGAGATTCCAAATTTTAAAGTGAAGTCGGTCAAAGAACTGAAGCGTCTTGAGCGGTGGATTGCATATTTTTCAACGAAGCTGAATGACGAGGAAACGGAGGCGTTGGCGATGAGCGAGACGGCAATCCGCGAGGCGATGGATGCGGAATATGTCTTTATGCAGGATGAAGTCGAGCGTTGGCAGTACGAGCAGCGCGAAAAGGCCATGCGTGACTATATCAGCGGTATGCGAGCATGGCGGAGAGAAGGGCTGAAGCAGGGCATTGCAGAAGGTATTCAGCAAGGCATTGAGCAAGGTATTCAGCAAGGCATTGCAGAAGGTATTCAGCAAGGTATTCAGCAAGGCATTGAGCAGACATCCCTGCAAAACATCAAAAGCCTCATGAAGAATATGAATCTCTCTGACGTACAGGCGATGGAAATTCTTCAAATTCCTGTATCCGAGCAAAAAAAATACAGCGATATACTGCACAGTTGATTGCATATGAAAAGCGCTCCCTCGCACTTTTGCACATGGGGGCGCTTTTTATGTTCGTCAGTCCCGAAGCAGCATCAGCTCCTCGACGGGAAAGCGGAAGTAGAGTGTGTCGCCGAGTCCCGCATCGAGCGGCAGCCACGTCGCTTTGGCAATTTCCCAGCGGATGGGAAGTCCTTCCTCGGCGAAGCGGAGCATGACAATGTAGGTGAAGGTGCTCTCGATGACCTCTGCAACGCGGGCGGGGAGCGCGCTTTCCGCGCCCTCCTCCGCGAGCGTCAGATAGTGAGCGCGGATGGCGATGTGCTGCACGTCCGTCTCGCTGTCTGCAACGCGGAGCGTGATGCCCCAGTCGGTCGCCTCTACATGGTCTGCATCGAGGCGGCGGGCGGCGGAGATGTTCTTGCAGCCCGTGAGCGTGGTCGCGGCACGCGTGCCCGGATTCCGAAAGAGTTCGTGTTTGTCCATCGGCGGCGTGAGCTGCCCGCGATCGACGGTCGCGATCTCGCGTGCGATGCGGAATGCCTCGTCGCGGTCGTGGGTGACGAGGATCGCCGCGATGTTCTGCATGGCGAGGATCTCGCGCAGGGCAATTTCGATCTGCCATTTCAGATGGGTGTCGAGTGCGGAGAGAGGTTCGTCGAGCAGCAGGATGTCCGCGCCGCGCGCAAGGATGCGCGCAAAGGCGACGCGCTGCTGCTGCCCGCCCGAGAGATTTGCGGGATAGGCGTTTTCCAGTCCCTCGAGCGAGAAGCGCGCGACGTTCTCCGCAAAGATGCGCTCCTTTTCCTCCTTTGAACCGTCCAAGGCAAAGATGATGTTCTCGCGCACAGTCATGTTCGGAAAGAGGGCGTAGTTCTGAAAAAGGTAGCCGACGCTGCGCGCCTGCGGCGGGAGGTTGATGCCCTTCTTGCTGTCAAAGAGCGTGCGCCCGTTGAGTACAATCTGCCCTCGGTCGGGGCGCTCAAGTCCTGCGATGCATTTGAGCGTCATGCTCTTGCCGCTGCCCGATGCACCGAGGAGCGCGAGGGTCGTGTCCCGCAGCGTGAACTGCGCCGCGAGCGTGAAGTCGCGCAGACGCTTTTCGATATTGACGATCAGTTCCATCAGCGCACCTCCCGTTTGAGGTACAGATTCATCGCACCGATGAAGAAGAGCGAGAACAGGGAGATGATGATCGCCCAGCGAAACGCGAGGTCGTAGTCATTCGCCTGCACTGCCGCGTAGATGGCGGTGGACATGGTCTGCGTGCGCCCGGGGATATTGCCCGCAAACATGATGGTCGCGCCGAACTCGCCGAGCGCACGGGCGAACGAGAGAACAAGCCCCGCGAGGATGCCGTGGCGTGCATTCGGCAGGATGATGCGCCAGAAGATGCGCCAGTTGCTCACGCTGAGGGTCTGCGCCGCATGAATCATATTGCGGTCGATTGCCTCAAACGCGCCGCGCGCCGTGCGGTACATGAGCGGGAGGCTCACGATGACCGCCGCGATGACCGCCGCACGCCAGGTAAAGACGAGCGGCAGGTCGATTGACAGGAGGAAACTCCCGATGGTACTGCGCTTTCCGAGAAAGAGCAGGAGGAAGAATCCGACGACGGTCGGCGGCAGGACGAGCGGCAGGGTAATCACGGCATCGGCAATCGTGCCCGCGAGGCGGCTGCGGATTTGCAGGACACCGTATGCGAGCGCAATGCCGACAAAGAAGGTGATCACCGTTGCAAGACCCGCGACCTCAAGTGAGATGATGAGCGGGGATAGCGTTTCGTCCGTCATTATTTCACTTTGAAGCCGTATTTCTCAAAGACCTTCTTTGCTGCGTCGGTCTGAAGGAAGGCGAGGAAATCCTTTGCCTCCTTCATGTTCTTCGCGTCTTTGAGGACGGCGGCGGGGTAGACGATGGGCTTATGCGTATCGGCAGGGGCGACGGCAGTGACCTTCACCTTGTCTGAGATCGCGGCATCGGTCGCGTAGACAACGCCGCAGTCCGCATCGCCGGACTCGACCCATGCGAGCACCTGACGGACATCGGAACCGTAGACGGCGCGTGCCTTCACCTCGTCGAGGATGCCGAGCTTCGTGAAGACCTCCTCGCTGTACTGTCCGACGGGCACACCCTTCGGCTCACCGAGCGCGATGTGTGCGACTGCGGGATCAAGCACCGCCTTGAAGTCGGGGAGGTTCAGCGTGCTGTCCTTCGCCGTAATCAGAACCACGTCGTTGATAAGGAGGTCGACGCGCGTGCCGTCCGCGAGGAGCTTCTTCTCGTCGAGCGCATTCATCTGCTTCTGCGCAGCTGAGACGAAGACATCGGCGGCGCCGCCGTTCTCGATCGCCTGCTGGAGGGCGCCGCTGCTGCCGAAGTTGAAGACGAGCTTCGTATTCCCGTGCTCCTTCTCGTACATCGCGCCGAGTTCCTTCATCGCGTCCGTGAGGCTCGCCGCTGCAGAGACCTGCAGCTCGACCGGGCCTTCCTTCGGCGTGTCCATCTTGTTCGCACTGTCGCCGCCGCCGATGCAGCCCCCGGTGAGCAGTGCCATTGCAGCCACAGCTGCCGTCAACATCTGTTTGATTTTCATTGTTTTGCTCCTTTACAAAATAGATAGGTATGCGCGTTTCCACACATACCCTGTGACGAAATCCGTCAGGCAAGGTGTCGTAGGTTTCCCCTTAGACGATCCTTGCTCGGAGTTGGTTGAGGGAAATCCCCCATCCTTAGCGGACAAATGTGCCGCTCTTCCCGCCGGACTTGCGCTCAAGGCGGATATCGCCGATCTCCATGCGCTTGTCGATTGCCTTGCACATATCGTAGATCGTGAGCAGCGCCGTACTCACAGCGTGCAGTGCCTCCATCTCGACGCCTGTCTCGCCCGTGACTTTGACGGTCGCGGTCGCATGTACGGCGTGTCGTGGAATTTCTTCGAGCGCAAAGTCGAGCGTGCATTTGGCGAGCGGCAGCAGGTGACAGAGCGGTATCATATCCGATGTCCGCTTTGCCGCCATGATGCCTGCAATGCGTGCAACGCCAAGCACATCGCCCTTTGCCGCCGTACCGCCCGCGATGGCGTTAAAAACCTGCTCGCTCACGTAGATGCGTCCGCTTGCAATCGCCTCGCGATGCGTCTTGTCCTTGCCGCTCACGTCCACCATGACGGCTGCACCGCCCTCGTCGAAATGCGTCAGTCCCATATTCGGCATCTTCTTTCCTCCTTTCCATCCGAATGATTTAATCATAGCGTAACTTGCATTGAAAATCAATCGTTTCCCCGCATTCTTCTTTCGTGAAAAAAGGGGGACAAAGGGGGCAAAAACATTTCTCATTTACGAAAAATCATAGAGAAAATTTATTTTATGTGCTATAATCAATAAGAAGAATGTATAAATGAGAATGGTTTTTAGGAAGAGATTAGTTTTGTCTGAAACCATTCGGATTGATCAATATTGTGTATTGTATACAGCGCGTTTGTCGAAATGCGCATACCGACGAAGCTGGGAGAGAACGATGCAGGAGGTTCGCGTTCAGGATGCGGTAGGGATGATACTCTGCCACGATATTACGGAGATTGTGCGTGGGGAGCGCAAGGGTGCGCGGTTTCGCAAGGGCGATGTGATTCGCGCGGAGGATGTGCCCGTACTGCTCAGGATTGGCAAGGAGCATATCTACGTCTGGGAGGACGACGAGAATATGCTGCACGAGAACGATGCGGCGGCGATTCTGCGTGACCTCTGCCAGAGTGCGTACATGACGGCGAGTGAGCCGAAGGAAGGCAAGATCGAGCTGACATCGACGGTCGCGGGCGTGTTCGAGGTCAATGAAGACGCACTCGATGCGGTGAATGAGATCGACGATGTGATGATTGCGACGATTGCGCAGCATTTCCCCGTAAAAGCGGGCACAAAGCTCGCGGGGATGCGTGTGATTCCGCTCGTCATCGCAAAGGATATTATGGAAAAGGTGCGGGAGACGGCGGGAACGGAGCCGCTGCTGCGCGTGCTGCCCTACCGCGCGATGAAGGTCGGCGTTGTGACAACGGGCTCGGAGGTCTTTCACGGGCGGATCAAGGACACGTTTACGCCGGTCATCGACAGCAAGCTGCGGGCATTTGGGCTGCGGGTGGATGAGCACCGCCTTTCGGACGACGGGACGGAGCACACGCGCGCGGCGATTGAGGAGCTGCTTGACCTCGGCATGGATATGGTGCTCTGCACGGGCGGCATGAGCGTCGACCCCGATGACCGCACGCCCGCCGCGATCAAGGCGACGGGGGCGCGTGTCGTGACGTACGGTGCGCCTGTGCTGCCGGGCGCGATGTTCATGCTTGCGTACTATGAAAAAGACGGGCGCCAGGTGCCGATCATGGGGCTGCCGGGCTGCGTCATGTACGCGCCCGCGACGATCTTCGACATCATTCTGCCGCGCGTCGTTGCGGGCAGCGAGTGGACGCGGCGCGAGATTCGCCATCTCGGGATTGGCGGACTCTGCATGGAGTGCAAGGTGTGCCACTATCCCGTGTGTCCGTTTGGAAAATAAGTGGCGGGGCGGCGAATTTTACAACATACGTGATGAATCTGTGACATTTGACACAGACATAGACGATAGATATTTTGTATAAAGGATTTGCCAAATTTATCAGTGCACTCGAAAGATATACGCATGAAAATTGCAGGAGGGGAATATGCAGGACATCGAACTCGAGCAGGCAATAGAGGTACTGCTTGCGCATACGGCGCGGGTCGCTGAGACGGAGCGCATTCCCCTGATCGACGCACTGGGGCGTGTCGCGGCAGAGGAGGTGCGTGCGGGCTTTGACAACCCGCCGTTTGACCGCTCGCCGCTCGACGGCTATACATTTGCAGCGGCGAGCACGCGCGATGCCTCGGCGGAGCATCCCGTTACGCTGCGTCTTGTCGGTGAGGAATGCGCGGGCGAGTTCTTCACGGGCACGGTCGGTGCAGGTGAATGCGTCCGCATCATGACGGGCGGTGCGATTCCGAAGGGTTGCGACTGTGTGGTGCGGCAGGAGGATGTGCGCGAGGACGGGGACACGATCTGCGTTCCGTTTACGTCCGAGCCGTATGAGAACTACTGCTATGCGGGCGAGGATATCAAGAAGGGAACCGTGCTGCTGCGACAGGGACAGATGATCCGCGCGGCGCAGATCGGCGTCCTTGCGAGTGAGGGCTATGGCACGGTTCAGGTCTATCGGCGCGTGCGCGTTGCCGTGGCAAGCACGGGGGATGAACTCCTGCAGCCCGGCGAGCCGCTGCGCCCCGGCAAGATCTACAACAGTAATCTCTATCTCCTCGCGGGACGGTTGAAGGAGCTCGGCGCGGAGGTCACGGTACTCGGGTCTGTGCCCGATGATATTGACAAAGCGGCAGAGGTCATCGCCTCTTATGCGGATGTGGTGGATGTGTTCCTGACCTCGGGCGGTGTGTCCGTGGGCAAGAAGGACATCATGCACGGTGTTGTGCCTGCGCTTGGCGCAGAGCGTCTCTTCTGGCGCGTCTGCATGAAACCGGGGGCACCGGCGATTGCCTATACGCGGGGGAAGATGCTCGGCATCGCACTCTCGGGGAATCCGTTTGCGGCGTTTGCGACGTTCGAGCTGATGGCAAAGCCCGCACTGTTGCGGCTTGCGGGACAGACGGATGTGCTGCCTGTGCGGCGGCGCGCCGTGCTCGCCGATGCATTCCCGAAGGACTGCCCCGGACGGCGTTTCCTGCGTGCGCGCATGGAGGCGGACGGACGCGTCTCGCTGCCCGATCAGCACGAGTCCGGCTCACTCTTTTCGGCGGCGGGCTGCGACGCGTTCGTGGATGTGCCGGCGGGAACGAAGCCGCTGGCGGCAGGGACAGAGGTAGAGGTTGTGATTCTCTGATGACTTCCCACGCGAAAGCTTAGGGAATCGCTGATAAAATGAAGTCCGTCAGATTGGCACAGATTTTTTTGTCCTGTCAAGGAGACAAACCGGACGCATAGCAAGAGCTATGTGGAGGATTTGTCGACACAGAGAGGGCGAAAAAGATGCGCCAAGATGCCGGTGCTGAATTTATCAGTGCTTCCTTAGTTACGCAAACATATTTTGATAGAGGATTATAGATAGAAGAAGGCAATTATGCAGGATCAGTTTCAGCGGAAAATTGAATATCTGCGCATTTCGGTGACGGACTGCTGCAATCTCCGCTGCCGCTACTGTATGCCCGCACATGGGGTGAAGAAGCTGCGGCACGCGGATGTCCTCTCCTATGAGGAGATCCTGCGCGATGTGCAGGCGCTTGCCGCGATGGGCATACGCAAGGTGCGCCTGACGGGCGGCGAGCCGCTCGTGCGCCGCGACATTGTGCATCTCGTGCGCGGGCTGAAGGCGACGCACGGGATTGAGACAGTTGCCATCACAACGAACGGTGTTCTGCTCGGCGCGATGCTCGATGAGCTCGTGGATGCAGGGCTTGACGCCGTGAACCTCAGCCTCGACACCCTCGACGGCGGCAAGTTCTTCTCCATCACGCGGCGCCCGCTCTTCGGCGCAGTCATGGAGACGCTTGACCGGCTGACGCGCGAAACGCGCCTTGATGTCAAGATGAACTGTGTGCCGATTGCGGGCGTGAACGACGATGAGATCACGGCGCTTGCGGCGATTGCGCGCGATTACCCGATCAAGATGCGCTTTATCGAGCTCATGCCGATCGGCTGTGCACGCACGGAGGGCTATCGCGGCGTGCCGATGGACGAGGTGCGCGCGCGGCTGAAAGATGCATTCGGTGCACTGCTGCCCGTGGGCGAGGTTTATCGTGGGGGCGCAGTTCCGACGGGACCTGCTGCCTATGTGCGGCCTGCGGGGTTTGCGGGCGCGCTCGGCTTCATCGACGCGATGGATCATAAATTCTGCGATACGTGCAACCGCGTGCGCTTGACGGCAGAGGGCTTTTTGAAACTCTGCCTCTACAGCAGTGCGGGACTGGATACGCGTGCACTCCTGCGCGGTGGAGCGACGGATGTACAGCTGGCGGATGCAATCGCACATGCGGTCTGGAAAAAGCCAGAGGAACATTATTTCGAGATGGACACGGAGACGCGCGATCGGCGCGCAATGTATCAGGTGGGAGGTTGATTATGGGAGAGATCCGAGCGCTCTGCATCAGCGAGAAGCGCGGGACGCAGAAACACGCGATGGACCGCGTTTTCTTCATGACGGAGTACGGCATTGACGGCGACGCCCATGCGGGCGATTGGCATCGTCAGGTGAGCCTCCTCGGTCTCGGTGAGATCGACGACTTCCGCGCGCGCGGCGCCGATGTCGACTTCGGCGCATTCGGTGAGAACGTCGTTGCAGAGGGGTTCCGCTTCAAGGAACTGCCCATCGGGACGCGTCTGCGCGTCGGGGATGTCTTCCTCGAGATCACGCAGATCGGCAAGGAGTGCCATAGCCACTGCCAGATCTATCATCAGGTCGGCGACTGCATCATGCCGCGCGAGGGCGTCTTTGCACGTGTTCTGCACGGCGGCTGGGTGACGGTTGGCGACAAAATGGAGATCACGACTGAGAAGATTCCGCTCGATGCCGCCGTCATCACGGCGAGCGACAAGGGCGCGCGCGGCGAGCGCGAGGACAAAAGCGGTGCGGCTATCCGTGAGATGCTGACGGAGGCGGGCTACCATGTCGCGGGTTTCAACATCGTCCCCGACGAGATGGAGGTACTGAAACGCGAGATGACGCTCTGGGCGGAGCGCGGCGTGGGGCTGATCGTCACGACGGGCGGCACGGGCTTCTCCGTGCGCGATGTGACCCCCGAGGCGACCCGTGCAGTCATCGAGCGTGAGACGCCGGGCATTCCCGAGGCAATGCGTGCCCTCTCCATGCAGGTGACGCCGCGCGCTATGCTGACGCGTGCGGCGGCGGGCATTCGGAAACGCTCGCTGATTGTCAATCTGCCGGGCAGTGAGAAGGCGGTGCGCGAGTGCCTGAGCTTCATCCTCCCGCAGCTGCAGCACGGCATTGAGATCCTGCGCGGCGACACAGGCGAGTGCGCGCGATGAACATCTCCGATCTGACCCTCATCGTTGCGGCGGGCGGCAAGAGCTCGCGCATGGGACGGGATAAGCGATTCCTGCCCATGGACGGGGAACCGCTGCTCGCGCGTACCCTGCGTAAGAGCCGCGCGGCAGGATTCCGCGCCATCGTGCTTGCCGCAGAGGGGGTGCGCAGCGATCTCAGCGCACTCGCGGAGGAGTTCGGCGCAACCCTCGTCACGGATGAGCAGCCCGCACAGGGACCTGCAGCGGCGATTGCAGCAGGCCTTGCGGCGGCAGAGACGGAGTGGTCGCTCGTCCTCTCGGGCGATATGCCCTTTTATGACTTTGAACTCGTGCGTGCACTCCTTTCGGCGGCAGAGGGCGATACGCAGGTTGTTCTACCAACACTCAGTGGGTATTGGCAGCCGCTTGCGGCACTCTACCGACGGGATGCGGGCGCCGTATTTGCAGCAGCAATCGCACGCGGTGACCGCAAGCTCGGCATCATCCTACGAGAGTTAGCCGTGCAGGAATTGGCACTGACGGTGGACGCGGGACTCTTCTTCAACGTGAACACGCCCGCCGCCTATCGGCTTGCGCTCGGGCGGCTTGCGAACGAGCAGCGCCGGCGCCCCATCCTCTCCGTCGCCGCACCCGCCTCGGGTACGGGCAAGACGACGTTTATTGAGCGGCTGATTCCGTTGCTGCGGGAGCGCGGCGTTGCGGTTGCCGTTATCAAGAGCGACAGCCACGGCTTCGACCTCGACACGGAGGGCAAGGATTCGGCGCGCTTCTCGGCGGCGGGCGCAGAGGCGGTCGCGGTCAGCTCCCCCCACGGATATTTTATCCTGCAAAAAACAAAGTCTCGGAAGGATTTTCAGAATCTTATCGCGAAAATAGACTCTAATAGCGTGAATCTATATATCACCGAGAGCCGATCACACGGCGTTCTGCCGACCCTCATGTTGGATCGCGGTGTGGGGACACCCGAGATTGACGAGCGCGTTGTTGCCCACTTCGTAAAAGACCCTGCGCGCGCGGCGGATGTGCTGACTGCCGATCTCGACGATATGGACACTGCTGTGCGGCTTGCGCTCTTCCTCATGGGACGCCCGCTCTACGGCGCAGACGGTGCGATGTTTTTGACGATGTAAGAAAGCAGCACAATGGAAATTCAGCGTAGCGACTTTATGGATGTTCCCGTGATCCGCTATGTATCGGAGGAAAATGCCTTTGTCCCGGATCATAAATATACGTCCGAGGAGGTCTACTTCGACATCGACCTCAACGGCGAAAACTTTACAACGGCATTCTGCTCGCCCGTGGATTTCGAGGATCTCATCGTCGGCATGCTCGCCCAGATGGGGCGCATCCGCACGTACGATGACATCACGGAGCTGACCGTGGACGCGGAACATCTCTCCGCTGTGGTCAGAACGACCCCCGACGCACAGGCGTGGGCAGAGGAGGCCGTCAAGACCCCCCGCTATTTCTCGGCACGCCGCATTCTGAAGCTGCACCCCGAGGAGATCTTCGAGCGACCGCGCACTGAGCGCTTTCGCGCAGCGGATATTCTTGCGACGGCGGACGAGCTGCTCGCAGGTCTCTCGAAAACCCATGATCGCACGAACGGCGTCCACAGCGGCGTCCTCTTCGATCAAGCAAATGCGAAAATTCTTGTCTACCGCGAGGATGTCGGCCGTCATAATGTCTTTGACAAGCTCTATGGCTGGGCGCTCAAGAGTCGCGTGGAGATTAGCGATAAAATCATCATCTTCAGCGGACGCTGCTCCTCGGAGATGATGCTCAAACTCGGGCGTATGGGCATCGGGGCGGTTGCGGCGAAGTCCGTGCCGACGACGCTCTCGCTCAACATCGCGCAGAGGCTTGGCATCACCCTCTGCGCGCGCATGGCTCCCGGTTCGTTCTGTGTATACGCGAATCCGGAGCGCATTGTACTTTAGGTGAAAACAGGGGAGCTCCCCGTTTTTCATAGATATGTTAATTAAGGTTTAGGAGAGCCTGTCGGCGGATTTCCGCCGACATGAAAGGAGAATCACGATGAACCTTAGCAGACGTGACTTTTTGAAAGCCACCGGGCTAAGCGGCGTCGGGCTGGCACTTGCAAGTCTGGGACTCGACGTCGGCAAAGTCGAGGCAGCAGCGAAAGAGTACAAGCTGACGGGCGGTCGCGAATTTACCTCCGTCTGCCACTTCTGCGGCTGCGGCTGCGGCACGATCGGCTATGTCAAGGACGGCAAGCTGATCAACCTCGAAGGTGCGGCGGATGCCCCCGTCAATCGCGGAGGCCTCTGCCCGAAGGGAATCGGCTACGGGCACATTCCGAATGCGGAACTCCGCCCGAAATGCCCGATGTATCGTGCGCCCGGCAGCGATCACTGGGAGGAGATCAGCTGGGAGGAGGCCATCGACCGCTCTGCACGTGCTATGAAGAAGGCACGTGACGAGAACTGGGTCGGTCAGGACGAGGCGAACGGCTACAAATTCATGAGCAACCGCACGGATGCCATCGGATTTGTCGGCGGCTCGCAGGTCAATAACGAAGAGTGCTACCAGCTGATCAAGATGGCGCGTGCACTCGGTGTTGTCTTCATTGACAACCAGACGCGTGTCTGCCATGCGACGACACCGCCGGCACTCAATGCGGCGTTCGGGCGCGGCGCAATGACAGGCTCGTGGTACAACCTCAAGCACGCGAAGATGATCTGGATCGAAGGCTCCAATATGGCGGAGTGTCATCCGATGGCGATGAAGAACGTCATGGAGGCAAAGGACAACGGTGCCATCATCGTTCATGTCGACGTGCGCTATACCCGCACCTCGCGCGTTGCAGACCATTTCTTCCAGCTGCGTCCCGGCACAGATATCGCATTTCTCGGAGCACTTATCAATTATATTATTCAGAACAAAAAATACGATGCTGACTATCTGCGCCGCAACACGAACGCCTTCTGCCTCCTGCGCGATGACTACGACTTCGACGCGGGCATCTTCTCAGGCTACGACGAGAAGACGCGTACCTACAACAAGGAGTCGTGGGGCTACAAGCTGGATGCAAACGGCAAGCCCATCAAGGCGCTTACAATGGCGACTGAGGGCACGGTCATGGATCACCTCGCGAAGCACTTCTCGCGCTACACGTTCGAGAAGGCCTCGGCGATTACGGGGATGCCTGTGGCGGACATCAAGAAGGCGGCAGAGCTCTTCTCGACGATCACGCCGACCGTCATGATGTATGCACTCGGTATGACGCAGCACACGATCGGCGTGGAGAATATCCGCTGCTTCACGATCATTCAGCTGCTCATGGGCAACATCGGTGTCTCGGGCGGCGGCATTGACGCAATGCGCGGACAGCCGAACGTGCAGTCCTCGACGGACTACGGCATTATGTTCCAGTATTATCCCGCATACCTCTCTTATCCGACGCATGTGGATGATACGCTTGCGAAGTGGACGCATCACAACGGTACGTTCCGCGCAAAGTTCCTGAAGAACCTGCTCAAGGCATGGTTCGGAGATGCCGCAAACGCCTCGAACGATTACATGTTTAATGCGCTGCCGATCCGCAACGGCACGCACAACGACTCCATGTATATCATGTTTGAAAAGGCGATGGCAGGCATTGTCAAGTGCATCTATGTCTGCGGACAGAACCCGCAGATGACGAATGCAAACCTCACAATCGTCAACAAGGGGCTTAAAAATCTCGACACACTCATCGTACAGGATGTCTTCGTCAACGAAACGGCGGGATTTTGGGAGCGTCCGGGCGACAATCCGGCGGACATCAAGACCGAGGTCATCTTCCTGCCGGCGGGGTCCTACCTCGAGCGCTGCGGCTCGATGACGAACTCTATGCGCATGCTTCAGTGGCGCATGAAGGGGCCTGATCCGACGAACGACTCGCGTCCCGACTACTGGATCTGCGACAAGCTCTGGAAGCGCATCGTCTCGCTCTACAAGGACTCCACGGATCCGAAGGACAACACGATCAAGCTACTCACATGGAACTACGGTGATCCCGAGGCAAACGGAGAGGCATACGTCGAGAACATCATGAAGGAGTGCAACGGCTACGACCTGACCGACGGACACCTCCTGCGCGGCATCCGCGAGATCCGCGACGACGGCACGACGATGGCTGGTATGTGGATCTTTACGGGCGTGTTCGGTGACGGTGTCAATATGACAAAGCGGCGCGGACAAGAAGATCGCGGCGGTATGGGCATCTATCCGAACTACGCGTGGGTCTGGCCCGACAACATTCATATGCTTTACAACCGTGCGTCCTGCGACGAGAACGGCAAGCCCGTGCGCCCCGGACAGAAGCTCGTCTGGTGGGATGAGGAGAAGGGGATGTGGGACGGCTACGACGTTCCCGACGTTGCCGACCGCACGCAGGGACCGAATACGCCCGGCGGGCAGAAGCCGTTCCGCATGAACGCCGAGGGCTTTGCACGTCTCTTTGCCGCAGAGCACAGCGATGTGGAAAACGGTGAGACGCGCGATCATTCCTATGTACCCGTGGATGGTCCCATGCCCGAGTTCTATGAGCCGGTCGAAAGCCCGACGAAGAACATGATGAACGAGGGGCAGAAGACCGAGTTCAATCCCTGCGTCATCTACCCGCGTATTCCGGAACTGCAGAAGATCGGAACGCCGGACGAATATCCGTATGTCCTCTGCTCCTCGAGTCTGACGGAGCACTGGTGCTCGGGAACGATCACGCGCAACATCCCGTACCTCAACGAGCTGGTCAAGGAGCCGTTCGTCGAGATCTCAGAGCAGCTTGCGACCAAGCTCGGCATTCGCGGCGGCGACCGTGTCCGCGTCAGCACGACGCGCTCGGCAATCGAGGTCAAGGCAATGGTCACGAAGCGCGCACAGCCCCTGATGGTCAACGGGAAAGAGACACATATGATCTGGATGCCCTACAACTGGGGCTTCAAGGGACTCTCGAAGGGACCCTCGACAAACTACCTCACCATCGACGCGCTCGATCCGAACGTGCAGGAGCAGGAGTTCAAGGCCTGCCTTGCGAACGTCGAAAGGGTCTGACTTTCCCTGCGGGCGTGTACCGCATGGAGCATGACCGCATGAATACATCAATGAAAGAGTAACGTCTGAAAAGACGGGGAGACCCCTTTTATGAAAGCTAAGAAAATTGATCCGATGAAGAGCTTCCTTAAGAAGTATCCGTTTCTGAAGGAAAGCGAGCGGATCTATCATTTCGTTGATGAGGCGATCGGCACGCCGGAGACCATCCAGCTGCCCGAACGCGCCGTCCATAAGACGATGACGGAGAAGCTGCCCATCCTGCAGCAGGAGACCTATCACCGCCGCATGGTGCGTGCGGTCTACCTTATGCAGGAGGCAGTGTTCACCAACATCGCGGAGGCGGATGTTCCGCCACTCATGCAGGAATCGGCACGCGAGTATCTCGCCGCGCTGAAATCCATGCGCAAGGGAGAGAAGGAACAGCTCATCACGGAAGTTCTCACGCAGGACAAGGCCGCATTTGCCGCAACCTGCGAAGCACATGCGCTGAACGAGGGCTTTATCCGCAGTACGATCTGGCGTATCATCGCACATCTCACGCCGCCCGCGCTCAAAGAGCCGGAGACGTGGGCCCCTGACGCAGACCGA
>NZ_CP016201.1:344727-370805 GCF_001683335.1 Selenomonas sp. oral taxon 126 | reverse complement strand
ACCGGAGTTCCGCGAGAACTTTTGTCCCGTCTGTGGACGGCGGCCGGTGATCGCAGATCTTCGCAAACACCGTGAGGGACGAATCCGTCATCTTGTGTGCGGCGGCTGCGGTACGCGTTGGCTCTATGCGCGTGTTGGCTGTGTCTACTGCGGCAATACGAATCTGGAGAAGATGCACACCCTTGAGCCGGAACATGACAGCGCGATGCGGCTGGATATCTGCGATGTCTGCGACAGCTATATCAAGACCTATCGCGGCCCCGTAGACGGCAGTCCGGAGGATGCTATCTACCGGCAGGACTGGGCGAGCGTTCATCTCGATCTCCTTGCCGAGGAGAAGGGGCTTCATAAAAAGGGAAACCCAATATTAGAATAGAACATTTCAATGCACATAAGGAGAGGAGTAAGCGTCATGACACAGGAAATTGCAATGCTGCATGATATGTCGCGCTGCACTGCGTGCCGCGGCTGCATGGTGGCGTGCAAACAGTGGCACGACCTGCCGCCCGATATGGACACACCGTTCGAAGGGCAGTACCAGTCGCACAAGGATCTCAGCTCACGCGTCTATACGCTCATCCAGATGAAGGAGCGCGTTGACGACAAGGGGAAGTTCCACTGGGACTTCTTCAAGAAGAACTGCTTCCACTGCGGCGATCCCGCCTGCGCGAAGGGCTGTCCCGAGAACGCCATTGACCGCAATGAGAACGGCACTGTCGTCATCAACGAAGAGAAGTGCGTTGGCTGCCACTACTGCGAGCACAACTGCCCGTGGCACATTCCCAAGATTGACGAGATTCGTCACAAGTCCACGAAATGTGATCTCTGCTACGACCGCATCGCACACGGCTACGAGACGACGGGAGAGATTCTGAAGCCCTCGTGCGCCAAGACCTGTACGGCACACGCACTTGAGTTCGGCACGATTGAGGAGATGAAGCAGCTCGCGGCGGAGCGCCTCGCGATGATCCAACCGAACCATCCGAACGCGAACATCTACTGTCCCGAGGGGGTCGGCGGTACGCACATGATCTACGTCCTGCCCGAGAAACCCGAGGTATTCGGATTGCCGGCGAACCCCTCGACGCCGCTGTCCATTGATCTCTGGAAGGCAGGCCGTGCCTTTACGAAACTTGCCATCGGCGGCGCAGCTGCCGGTATCGTCGGTGCCATGGTGCTCACGAAGATGATGAAATCGAGCGCCAAGAGCGCGGCGAAG
This sequence comes from Selenomonas sp. oral taxon 126, assembly GCF_001683335.1. Taxonomy (GTDB): domain Bacteria; phylum Bacillota; class Negativicutes; order Selenomonadales; family Selenomonadaceae; genus Centipeda. The sequence continues at coordinate 369,586 of NZ_CP016201.1, read as the reverse complement.
GATCAGGAGAAGGGGTGAGCACGATGCTGATCAACAAGAAATATGTTCCGCGCCACGAGAAGGCATTCGCTGTCTGTCACTGGCTCAACGCATTTGCGTTCTTCATGCTGTTCGTCACGGCTCTGCCGCTCTATGCGGACACCTTCCGCTTCATGTACGACATCTTTGGTGATAAGACACTCATGTACGCGCACCGCGTATTCGGCGTCATGTTCATCTTGACCCCGATCGTCGGCTTCATCATCGCGCGCAAGGGCTATATCATCATGATTAAGGAGATCTTCAGCTTTGGCCCGAAGGATATGGAATTCATGCAGAAATTCCCGATCGAGCTGATGGGCAAGGATCCCCACATGCCCCCGCAGGGCTTCTACAACGGCGGTGAGAAGATGAACATCGCCCTGCAGCTTGCCCTCTCCGTTGTCATCGTTGTCTCCGGTCTCATCCTCTGGATGGGCGACAGCATCCTGCCCGCAGCGATCACGGCGTATGCCATCCCCGTTCACAGCATCTGCGCGGCGGTCTGCTTTGCCGCAGCGCTCGGGCACATCTACCTCGCGGCGGGCGTCAATCCTGACTCCCTCCACGGCATGGTGGACGGCACGATCAAGGCGTCCTATGCCGCACATCACCACGGCGCATGGGTGAACGAACTCATCGCCGAGGGCGTTGTGACGCGTGAGGAAATCGAGCAGGCGGAGAAGGAAGATCATCACTGAGCCGTCTCGTTGAATATCAAAGCCGCTGCAATGCAGATCGCATTGCAGCGGCTTTTTTTTCATGCCCGTTTATGGTATGATGACACGGGAAATGATTTGATGAGCGGGAGGCACATGATGAAGAATGTTCGGGCGACGGTACAGGGGCGCATAGGGTATGTTGCCCTCATTATGTTTGCAGTCCTCGTTGTACTGACCATTCGCTATGCCTATCTGCAGGTCATTCAGGGCGATGCACTCGCACAGCGGATGCGCGACCAGAGCGGCTATGAGTTCCGCATCCAGTCCCTGCGCGGTGCGATCCTCGACCGCAATGGCAAAGAGCTTGCCGTCAGCAACATGACGAAATCGCTCTTTATCGATCCGAACCATGTCTATGAGTCGCATGATCCTGCGGCGATTGCGGCGGATATTGCACCGGTCATTGGGCTCACGGAGCAGGAGATCCTCGACGACATCGCCGTCGGCGGCGGCTTTGTCTGGGTCAAGCGGCAGCTCGAGCACGAGGAGTACGAGGCTGTGCGCGCCGTCATCCGCGAGAAGGGGTATAGCGACTGCCTCGGCTTTCAGAACGAGGCGAAGCGCTACTATCCGAACGATGCACTCGCCGCGAATGTGCTCGGCTTCGTCGGTACGGAGGACAGGGGACTCGACGGTGTGGAGCAGGCGCTCGATCCGTTGCTCAAGGGCGAGGTGCGCGAGGAGCGCCTGACGGTTGACGGACAGCGGCGCCCGATTCTCGACTCCATCTTCTTCGGGCGGCGCACCTATCTTGGCGACTACTGCAAGACAGTGGTGCTGACGATCGACAGTACGATTCAGTTTATGGTGGAGCAGGAGCTTGACCGTGCGATGGCGGAGAACAATCCCGCCTCGATTACGGCGATCGTCATGGATCCGAAGACGGGGGAGATCCTTGCGATGGCGTCACGCCCCTCGTATAATCCGAATCGTTTCTGGGAGTATCCGCAGGACAACTGGAAGAACCGTGCCGTCTCCTTTATCTACGAGCCGGGTTCGACGTTCAAGGCGATTGTCGCGGGTGCGGCGCTGCAGGAGGGCATCGTCACGCCGAATCAGGTCTTCTTCGACCCCGGCTACGTCATGGTCTCGGGCCGGCGCATCCAGAACTGGAGCAACGAGAGCTATGGCGCCGTCACCTTCACCGACATTGTGAAGAACTCGCTCAACACGGGCTTTGCGCAGGTCGGGCTCTCGCTTGGCGCGGAAAAACTCATGCACTATACGCGGCTCTTCGGCTTCGGTGAAATCACGGGCATCGATTTGCCGGGTGAGGAGGAGGGGCTGCTCTTCAAACCGGAGGATATGCGTGACTCGGATATCGCGACCACCGCCATCGGGCAGAGCATTGCCGTGACCCCCTTGCAGCTCGTGACAGCGATGTCTGCGATTGCAAATGGCGGCACGCTCATGCGCCCACATATTGTGCGCACGATCAAGAACCCCGATGGCTCCGTCTATGAGGAGCGCTCACCGCAGCCAATTCGTGAGACGCTGCAGCGCACGGTGAACCGCACACTCATCGGCCTCCTCGAGCAGGTCGTTGCAACGGGCGGCGGTGCAAAGGCGGGGGTCAAGGGGTATCGCATCGCGGGCAAGACCGGCACGGCGCAGAAGATCCGCCTCGATTCCTCGGGCTATATGGAGGGGCGCTACATCGCCTCGTTCTGTGGCTTTGCTCCCGTGGAGGATCCGATCTTCACTGTGCTTGTCATGATTGACGACCCAAGCGGCGGCAATTTCTACGGCGGTCAGATCGCCGCGCCTGTCGCCTCGCGCATCTTTGCGCAGCTCCTGCGCTATGCCCATGTCGAGCCGTCGAGCAATCCCTTTACCCGGACGGAGGAGGTCGAGGAGCAGCCGCAGGACAGAGGCGACAAGGAGAAGCGCATGGAGGCGGCCGCAACACCGCCCGAGGGCAAGGCGCTCGTGCCCGATTTCACGGGGCTCTCCCTGCGTGAGGCGGCGCGTCTCGCCGAGCAGCGCGGCCTCTTCTTCGAGAGCGAGGGCACGGGCGCTGCCGTCTCCCAGAGCCTCAGCGTCAACGACATTGTGGAGCAGGGAACGCACATCAAGGTCTATTTCACGCCGACATAAAATGGGATAACCTCCTGTGTTCAAAAAAAGAGGGACAATGCGCCCTCTTTTTCTGTTGCACTTCATATACTGTATTGTTTTTGTTCGATACTTTTGATTTGAAAAAAATCTCAGATGAACTCGGTTGAAAATACTTGCTAAAAATGGAATTATTCTGTACAATAAAAACATACTGGAATAAGATGAGCTATAGGAGGGCATTATGGTAGGAGTTATTGTTTGTGGTCATGGCAGTTTGCCCCAGGAATTTGTACGTGCTGCCGAAATGATCTGCGGCACGCAGAAGAACATGTCAGCCGTTTCTTTCCAAATGTGGGAGACGCCGGATCTCGTTCGACAGAGGTATGAGGCGGCAATTGAGGAGCTGGACTGCGAGGACGGCGTGCTCTTCCTCTGTGATCTCTTTGGCGGAACACCATTTAATGAAGCGAGCCGTTTGGTTGCTACGGATGAGCGTTACGGTATTGTCACAGGGGTGAATCTGCCGCTGCTCATTGGACTCCTGGCTGCACGACGCAAGCTCAACGGATCGCTTGCAATACGCGATCTCATGACGGAGATCAAGCGCATGGCACATGAGGGCATTGCAAGTCTGCATATGGGTGATCTCAATGTAGAGGATTTGGCGAGTGGTGTCGCCTCCTAGACTGCGTGATTGCTCTTAGAGCTGTCGCATGAAACATTCTCATGCGGCAGCTTTTTATATTTCCTATTGACATCCGCTAAAAAAAGCAGTAATATATACCTACTTTTTCACTATGTTTACTTTTACTAAAAATTAAAGGAGAATCCATCATGGCAAATATCTATCAGTCGGTGACGGAGCTGATCGGGCGCACACCGTTGCTTGCGGCAAAATCTTTTGCACGCGCGTATGACATTCCGGCAAATATTGTGGTCAAGTTGGAGTATTTCAACCCCGCAGGTTCTGTGAAGGATCGCATTGCGATTGCGATGATCGAGCAGGCGGAGCGCGACGGCAAGATTGCGCCGGGGGCGACGCTGATCGAGCCGACGAGCGGCAATACGGGCATCGGCATTGCGGCGGTGGCGGCTGCGCGCGGCTATCATGCGATCCTCACGATGCCGGAGACGATGAGCGTCGAGCGCCGCAACCTGCTCAAGGCATACGGCGCGGAGATCGTACTCACGGACGGTTCGCAGGGGATGAAGGGCGCGATTGCACGCGCCGTCGAGCTGCAGAAGGAGATACCGAATTCGTTCATCCCGTCGCAGTTCGAGAATCCCGCGAATCCCGCAGTGCATGAGCGCACGACGGGACCCGAGATCTGGGAGGATACGGACGGCAATGTGGACGCCTTCATTGCGGGCGTTGGTACGGGCGGCACGGTATCGGGCATCGGGCGCTATCTCAAGAGCAAGAAGCCTGCCGTGCACGTTGTCGCCGTGGAGCCTGCGGACTCTCCTGTCCTCTCGGGCGGAAAGCCGGGCCCGCACAAGATTCAGGGCATCGGTGCGGGCTTTGTCCCCGCGACACTCGATACGCAGGTCTACGATGAGGTCATTCAAGTGAAGAATGAGGACGCCTTTGCCTACGGCAGGGAGTTCGCACGCCGCGAGGGGGCGCTCGTCGGCATCTCCTCGGGCGCGGCGCTTGCAGCGGCGGCACAGCTTGCACGCCGCCCGGATTTCGCGGGCAAGACGATTGTTGTACTGCTGCCCGATGGCGGCGACCGCTATCTCTCCACAGATCTTTTTGCTGATCGATAGGGGGCTGGGTATCTGCTTCTTTAAATAAAAACAGAATAGCGCAACAAAAAAGAATAAACAAAGATTTAGAAAAATAATATTTATAATAAAACCTGTATAAAAGCCTTGCGACAATGTACCCAACCATATATACTAAATACAATATGGGTGATTGCATACAGGAAAAGATGGCTTGACTTCAAACATCATAGAAGACGACCGCACATCTGTATCGCATGAGGATTGGGACAATGGGACTGGCATATGGGTACATGGACAAAAAAAGTAATGTTCGTGGGACTCCCACGCTATTTTGAACAGCTTCTTGCAGCGTGTTTCCGCAAGGAGGCGTGGGAAGTCTCGCGCATGGCGTCGGGTGAGGAGAACGCGCCGCAGGGGATTCAGACGTACGACTGTGCAGTTGACAGCGAGGAGGCAAAGACGGTCTTTGCCGTGCAGAATCTCGATCTCCTCGTCTATCGGTTGGAGCGTGACCCCGCGTGTGCTACCTCCCGCCTCGACGCGCTTCTGCGTCTGGCGATAGGGGCGCAGGTGCGGCGCATCTTCCTGCTGTCGAACGACGAGGTGTTTGCGCCGGGCACGCAGCCCGTGGAGACGGATGCGCCTGCACCGCAGACGGAGATGGGGCGTCTCCTCGCACGTCTTGAGAGTATCGGGCTGACCTACCGCGCACAGGGCGCGCCCGTCTCTATTCTTCGCTTTCCGGAACTCTACGCACCGGGACAGACGTCCGACGATGGATTCATCGGACGTCTTTTTGGTGCGCCTTTGATGCGGCGTCCGCTCCCGCACTATCCGAACGCGGAGGCTGTCTCCTGCGGACTTCTCGACGCGCGCGATGCGGTCTTTGCCCTCTATCAGGCGGCGGCGCGTGACTTTTCGGAGGCGCATCTTCACATTGCTGCGCCGCACGGGACGACGATGGCGGAGCTGTATCAGATCTGTTCCGACTTTTTCCCCTGTATGGATGAGCAGGGTGAACCACGCGAGCCGAACGGGCGTGCCGTCATGCGGAGTGCGGTCATCGAGGAGCAGCTCGGCTGGCGTTCGCGCCGTCCGCTTGCCCCGGGGCTGAGGGAGACGTACGAGGCGATGGAGGCGTCTCGCGATGCCTATGTGAGCGACATCCGCGCATTCTCACGCCGCGCATGGCTCGGGCGCATTCTTCTGCAAATCATCCCCTATGCGGAAAATTTGGCAGGCGCGCTCGTGACTGCGGGCATTTCCTATTTGCAGGGCGGCTCGTCCGTCAACAGCATGACGGCGTTTGACTTCGCCTTCATCTACATCGGCTGTATGGGGCTGCTCTACGGCAAGCAGCAGGCACTCATTGCAGCGCTGTTTTCCTTGATCCTACTCATTCACAACCTGCTTGGGGCGGGCGGTGATCTCGTCGCCATGCTCTACAACCCGCGTGAGTTCCTGCATTTCGTCTCGTATTTCTTCGCCGCCGTGCTGACGGGGTACTTCGCCGACCGCGCGAGCTATCAGCAGCTCTCGGACAGCCGCATCAAGCGGCGTCTCCAATACCGCTATTCCTTCCTCGAGAAGATCTTCAAGGAAAATCTCGCGGTGAAGGATCGCCTCTATCGTCAGATTGTGAACTCGGACGACAGCATCGGGCGTCTCTACCGCATTGTCTCCCGTCTGGACTCGGTCGAGACGGAGAACCTCTATACGCAGACGGCGGCTGTGACGGCAGATATTTTGAGCGTCAAGGATGTTGTCGTCTACATTGTGGGGGAGGGCGGCTATTATCTGCGTCAGAAGGTGCGCCTCGGCAGTCATACGCACGAGCTGCCGCGCTCCGTGCGCGTGGAGGATAATCCCTACCTTGTGCAGATGCTGGATGAAAAGAAGATCTTCGTCAACCGTGACCTCATCAAGGGGCTGCCCGATCTCGCCGCGCCAATCTCATACGATGGGCGCGTCATTGCCGTGCTTCAGATCTACAATCTGGATTTCGAGCAGTGGAGTCTCTATGAGCAGAATCTCCTCTCAATCACGGCGCGACTCGTCTCGAGCTCGCTTGGGCGCGCGTACGAGTGGGATAAGGAGACGGCGGGGCGCAAGTATCTCGACGGGACGCGCATTCTGCGTACGGAGGAGTTCGAAAAGGTCATTGAGGAGTTCCGTGAACGCCGCCGTATGCAGCCGAATTACCCCGTCACACTCCTTGCCATTGACGTGCAGGGGCGCAGCTACAGCGAGCTGGATCATCAGATTGCAAACAGCATCCGCGGTGAGGACTTTATCGGCGTGACGCCGAAGGGAGTCTCCCTCCTCCTGCCCGATGTCGCGGGCAAGACGCTGGACATGGTGCGGGAGCGCCTGATGAAGGTGGGCATCGCAACAGGGGAGAGTCAGGCGCTATGATGTGGGACGGATATTTCGGAGAAATGCTCGTCATTTCCTACATCGCACTGACCCTCCTCTATGTGCTCTATGAGCGGCAGATGCGGGGGACGATCTCGGCTGCAGCAAAGGGCGGCGTTGTGCTTACAATGCCTGTCGCGGGGCTCCTCATCCTCGTTCTTTACGAAATCCTCGGGCACGCGCTCGGTCTGATGAAGCGCACGGGTCCGAAGGAGGACGAGGAGGATCTGAGCATGTCCTTCGGAGAGCACGCATACAGCGGGGATATTGTGCCGCTGCGCGATGTGTTCCTCGTGGACGACCCGAAGCTCAAACGCAAGTTTTTCACAGATGCAATCAAGCAGGATGTTGTGGAGCGTCAGGCGATTCTCAGCGAGGCAGTGCATGACAGTGACCGCGAGATTGCCTACTATGCGGTGTCGATGATGACGGCGCATATGGAGCAGCTGAGCGAGGAGATCTACGCACTCGAGGAGGCAATGAAGCACGGTGCGGATGATGACGATCTGCTGAACGAATATGTGGACAAGGTGCGTGAGTTCCTCCTGCGTCAGTATGGCGATACGGTGACGCGGGAGCAGCAGCGTGAGCGCTATATGGAGATGCTGCGGATTCTTGCGGAGCGTCATCCCGATCACCCCGCCTACTATGCGGAGGGGATTCGCGAGCTCATTCGCAGCGGGCGGCTCGCAGAGGCAAAGGAGCGCTGTGCGGAATTCCGCGCACAGCATCTCGGGGAGGAGCTCCCTCTGCTGCTCATGCTTCACCTTGCACAGGCGGCGCACGATATGACGCTCATGCAGGAGTCGATCGACGCGATGAAGAAGCTGCCGGTGCGCCTCAGCAATGAGGCAATGCAGGCAATCCGCTACTGGGACGGAGGTGGGGCTCGTGAATAAGCGCAGTCTCTGCATTCTCCTCTGTATCGCATTCGCGCTAGGTCTGTTCTTCCAGTACAGCCGCATGGACGGCTTCCTTCATCTGGGCGTGGCGGACAATGCACTGCCGATGGGCGGGGTTCTGCGCGCTGCGCCGACGGAGCAGATGCCGCGTGAGAAATTCCTCATCATCTACGATCCGGAGGATGTGCCGAGTATGTATGCGCGGCACAATATGGAGAAGATCCTCACGGAAAAGCGCAAGGCGTTCGAGAGCCATCCGCTGACGGAGAGCCTTGCCGTGGATGCGTCCTATCGGGGCGTGATCCTCGCGACGGGGCGGCTCGGCGCAGCAGCGAGTCTGCCCGCCGTGCTCGACTATGCGCGCGCGGGCGGCACGCTGCTCCTCCTGCAAAAATTCGAGCAGGAGGAGGATTTCCCGATCTCCGCCGATGTACTGCAGACGTTCGGCGTCGCGCAGATGGGCGCGACCAAGGATGTGCGGGGGATTCATCTCCTGACGAATTTTCTCGTCGGCGGCAAGGATTTCCGCTTCGGCGAGGGAACGGTCTATACAACGCACGCGAATACGGTCACGCTGACGGCGGACACACAGGTGCATATCGCCAGTATCGATGGGACGCCGCTTCTCTGGGAAAAGCCGCTTGGCGCGGGACGAATCTATGCCTATAATGGGGTGGAGCGCGACGACAAGACAAACGTCGGTATTCTGACCTCGATGATTGCGCATTGTGGTCAGGATACGATCTATCCCGTGGTCGGGGTGAAGATATTTTTTATCGACGATTTCCCCGCGCCCATTCCGGAGGGCTATTTTTACAAGATCTACGATGAGCTGGGCGTGGATACAGAGACGTTCTACCGCAAGATCTGGTGGCCGTTCATGCAGCATCTCGCAAAGGATGAGGACATCCGCTATACGGGCGTCATCATCGAGACGTACGGGGCGCAGGTCAAGGGACCGTTCCATCCGCTCGGTGGGAGAGCTGCGCGCGACGGGCTCATCATCTACGGGCGCGAGCTCCTCAATATGGGCGGCGAGCTCGGTCTGCACGGCTACAATCACCAGTCGCTCGCGCCGGATGGCTACGGGCAGGGCGAGCTGGACTATGTGCCGTGGGCAAGTCAGGCGGATATGGAGGAGTCGCTGCGGGAGTTGCGCAACTATATTACGTCCGTCTATCCGAACTATATCTTTCGCTCGTATGTGCCGCCGTCGGATATTCTCAGCCCCGAGGGCAAGCAGGCGGTGGAGAATGTCTTCCCCGAAGTGAAGGTGTTCGCCTCGCTCTTTGACGGTCCTGCGGATAAAAAGGCGTACTATCAGGAGTTCGAGCGTCAGCCGAACGGTGTCTACGAGATCCCGCGTATCAGCTCGGGACACGCCGCAAGCGGTCTGATGTATTGGCAGGAAATCGGCGTACTGAACTATAATGGTACGTTTGCGCACTTTGTCCATCCCGATGAAATTTTCTACGAGGAGAGCAAGGACAGCAGTTGGGCGGAGATGGAAAACGGACTGAAAAACTTCATGCACGATGTGAACAGGCGCTTCCCGTGGCTGACGGCGACAACCGCCTCGGAGAGTATTCCGTACTACTCGGACTACTTCGATATGGACTACCGCGTGCGGCGGACGGATGAGGGGATGACCCTCTATACATGGGGCTGCAGCGGTGAGCTGCGCTTCCTCCTGCGGACGGCGCATGAGATCGACCGTACCGAGGACTGCACGGCGGAGGTTGCGGATGACGGCGTCTATCTCATCCGCACGAGTGCCACGGAGGCGCATATCTACTGGAAGGAGGCAGAGTAATGCGGATTTGTCTCCTCGCGGAGGGGTGCTATCCCTACGTCGTGGGCGGGGTGTCCTCGTGGGTTCAGATGCTCATGACGGGGCTGCCGGAGCATGAGTTTGTCATCTACTCCGTCGGGGCGGAGGCGAAGGATCGCGGTAAATTCAAGTACAAGCTGCCCGAGAACTGTATCGGGGTCGAGGAGTCCTTTTTGGATGAAATTCTCTCCCTGCGCGGATCGGAGATGATGGAGAACATCCTCACGGGGGAGGAGCAGCAGACGCTCTACGAGTTTGTGAGCGGGAAGCGGGAAGTGCCGTTGAAACGCCTCGCAGAGATTTTTCACTACGGACGCTGGAAATCGCCGCTCGCAGTATTCATGTCGAGTGATTTCTTCGACATCATTGTCCGCGTCTATCGTGAGGAGTACAACAACCTGCCGTTCACGGATTTTTTCTGGACGATGCGTTCCATGCTCCTGCCGCTCTTTTATCTGCTCCAACAGAAACTGCCCGAGGCGGATGTGTACCACAGTGTCGCAACGGGCTACTGCGGTGTGATCGGTGCGATGGCGGCGACGATCTACAACAAGCCGTATATGATTACCGAGCACGGGATCTATTCGCGTGAGCGCGAGGCGGAGATCATCAAGAGCGACTGGGCAAAGCCGGATTTCAAGGGTGTCTGGATTCGCTATTTCTACTATTTGGCAAAGCTCTCGTACAATACGGCGGATCATCTCTACACGCTGTTCGAGCACAACGGGCAGATCGCCGCCGATCTCGGTTGTGCGCCCGAGAAGATCCACATCGTACCGAACGGCGTGCATATGGAGCGGTTTACCCACATCCCGCCGCTCGTGGATCACGGCGGGGCGATCACGATCGGTGCGGTCGTGCGCGTTGTGCCGATCAAGGACATCCTCACGCTCCTGCGCGCGTTTGCCGTCGTAAAGCGTGAACTGACGGACGCGCAGCTCTATGTTATGGGGGGGCTCGAAGAGGATCCCGACTACGTGGCGGTCTGCCATCGGACGGTGCGGATGCTCGGGGTGGAGGATGTGATCTTCACCGGCTCGATCCCCGTGGCGGAATACCTGCCGAAGATGGATATTCTCGTGCTCTCAAGCATCAGTGAGGGGCAGCCACTCGCCGTGCTCGAGGGATTCTCTGCGCACCGCCCCTATGTGACGACGGATGTGGGCTGCTGCCGCGAGCTGATCTATGGGGACAGCAACGACGATCTGGGGACGGCGGGCGCGGTGGTCGCTCCGATGGACTACGAGGCGATGGCGCACGAGATTCTGCGTCTTGCACGCAGCTACGAGCTGCGGCGGGGGATGGCGGAGGTCGGTTTTGCGCGGACGAAGGCGTACTATACCTACGAGCAGTTCATTGACGCCTATCGGAACGCATATGAAATAGAGGGAAAGGAGGCGGCTCATGGCGGGCGTCGGATTTGAGCTGAAGCGGCTGTTCCGTGCACGCACGGCGGCGGGACACATCAAGGCGTATTCCTACTCTGCAATCGTGACGACGGGGCCGTTCGCCCTTCTCACGAGTATGGTGCTCGCGATTCAGATGCTCTTTCAGATCTACGATGCGGGTCTGGATGAGTCGGCAGTCTTTCTGGGGGCGGTGGTCTATTCCTTCGTCTTTTCGCAGCTGCTCTCCTGCGGCTTTACCATCGTTCTGACGCGCTATCTTGCGGACTGTATCACGGTGCAGCACTACCGTGATGTGACACCGTCGATGTTCGGCATGAGCGCGATTCTGCTCGTGCTCGGGACGATCGCCTCCGTGCTTTTCTTCTGGGGCAAACCTCTCGCATTCGAGCTGAAACTGCTCGCACATCTCTTCTTCTCTCTGCTGCTCCTCGTCTGGGTGGGCAGCGTCTACCTTACGGCGGTGAAGAAGTTCAAATATCTCATTCTCGGCTATCTCGCGGGCGTACTCATCAGCCTCGCGCTGGCATTCGTCTTTCTGTATATGGCCCTGCTTCCGCCCGCTGCGGCGGCGCTGCTCGCGATGGATGTCGGGATGGGTGTGCTTGTCCTCTTCTTCTTCCTCTATGTGACGAGCCGCTTCGGTCTCGCACGCGATGGAATGCTCTTTGCGTTCCTCCCGTACCTCGGACGGCATGGGCGGCTCTTCATCGGGGCGTTCGGTTATACGCTCGGGCTCTTTCTGCCGAACATCATCATCTGGCAGGGGCCGTGGGGCGTATTGATTCACGATACCTTCCTCTATGCGCCGCGCTACGATGTGGTTGTCTTCTACGCGCTGCTCTCGATCCTGCCGCTCACGACGATGTTCGTGGTGAAGGTGGAGACGCATTTCTACGAGCGGTATGCGCATTATTTCACTGCAATCACGCATGGCGGCAACCTCCACATGATCGAGGACGCGCGCAAGGATCTGCTCTACGTCATGTGGTTCGAGCTGCGGCAGGCATTTGAGTTCCAATTTGTCTTTACGCTGGTCTTCCTCGCGTTTGGCAACTATGTGCTCTCGTTCGCGGGGCTGGACTACAATGCGGTCAATATGTTCAACGTCATGCTCTTTGCGGGCTTCTTCGCGGGCGCGCTGCAGGTGTTCATGATTATGCTCGAGTACTTCGACTTTCAGAGCGGGGTGTGGCGAATCGGTGCGATTGCCGCCGCAGCGAATCTCGTCTTCGGTGTCGTCAGTCTCTATCTCGGGGAGAAAAGCTACGGATTCGGGTTCTTCCTCGCGACGGCGCTTGCGCTCGCCTACGGTGTGTGGGCGCTGATGCGCTTCGGGCGCGGGATCAACTACTATGTGTTCTGTGCGCAGCCCGTCTTCTATCAGGCGAATGCGGGGATTTTCTATACGATTGCAAACTGGCTCTACGGGGAGGAGCTTCCCGATCTCGAAAGGATGGAGAAGGCATGAGCATGATGCGAAAGCCGGCGCGGCGGCGCGGCGCACTCCTGCGGTCTGCGGCGGCGTGTGCGCTCTGCTTTGGAGCGATGGCGGACGAGGTATCTGCGGCGAGTCACGATACACTGCACGATGTGCCGGGGTATTTTTCCTACATGATGAATGTGGAGGGCGAGATCCGCACCTATCATGCGGCGGTGGAGGGGCTGGCGCAGGCAAAGATCGACCTTGAGAACGCCAAGCACAATCTCGTCGAGGCGCGCGCAGGTGCGGCGGATGCGGCGCAGAACCTCGTGCTCGTCGGGCACAATCTGAGAGCGGCGGAGGATCATCTCGCTGCCGTCCGCATTGCGCTCTCCGTTGCAGAGGAGGCGCGCACGCAGCGCACGGCAGAGGCGATTGCCGCGCAGCAAGCGGAGGCGGACTATGCGCCTACGGTCTATGCGCAGCGCTCGGAGCTGGAGGATCTCTATGCGCGCGCGAACGCCCTCGCGTCTGCGAGCGGCGTCACCCCGGAGGGCGAGACCCGCGCCGAGGTCGTTGCGCGCGTCCTGCGCGAGGTCGGCTATGAGCAGAACCGCATCGTCGACGCGCAGATTATGGTCGAGGCGGCACTCGCGGGCGGTTCACCCACGGCACAGACGGCGGGTGTCTCGCCGCTGGATCGGATCACGGCGCAGGTCGAGGCGGGGCAGGCGGCTCTGGATGCGATCGAGGCGCATTTCGATGCGCTGACGGCGGCACGCGAGGCGGCGGAGGACGCGGAGCGCGATGCGCGCGAGCTGGTCGCGGACTATCAGGAGGAGCTCAAGGCGAGCACGGATGACCTTGCACAGCTCCGCAGCGATCAAACCGAGGCGGAGAACTACGACCGCGCGGCAAAGGCATGGGCGACGGAGGCGGCGCGGGACGAGATCAGCGCAGCAGAGCAGCTGGCACGCAGCGAGCACGAGATGAAATACCTCGGCGAGGGCAGGGGCTGGCAGTCGGGGCTCGAATACTACGCATGGCAGGGCGACCGCGCAGGACATCAGCTCTATATGCCGCTCTCGTACTTCGAGCGTACCCATGCGGGCAGGACGAAGCTGGATTATGGTTTGTCGACGGGCTATGTGAAGTCGGATACGGGCTATGAGAACGGGAGCGTCTCGGGCTGGACCGATACGCAGCTGAGTGTTACACTGCGGAATGAGAAGCCGATCAATCGTATTTACTATGGATTTGCGCTGAATGTGCCGACAGGGCAGAGTCGCTTTGCACGCTATGCTGTCGTTCCCGAAGGGCTTGCGCGTTTCACGGATTTTGGCGCGGGATGGCAGTACATCCCAAGCATCGAGATCGTCCATCTCATCACCGAGCGCGACCGCCTGACGGGACGCCTCAGCTATGCCATCCGCAGCGGCTACGACTATTCGAAGGAAGTGCCGAGCGCGCACGTCTCGCCGGGCAATATTTTCTCACAGGAAATTGAGTACCTCCATGCGGGGGAGAAGAAGCAGTACATGGTGCAGCTCTATCACAACTCGACCGAACGCGCGGAGCAGGATGCGGCGGATACGGACACGGGGACGATTGTGGGAAAGAACCGCTACCGTGACGGCGACGACTGGGAGCTGCGATTCTTCCACAATCAGCAGATCTCGAAGAAGAATGAGCTGCGCTTCTATACCATCTATGCCCTGACCGAGGCGGCGAGCGGTATTGCCTCGCAGTCGGTCGCGCGGCAGTACTATGGGCTCGGGCTGCGCCACCGCATCTCGGACAAACTCACATGGCAGATCATGGCGCACTATGCGCACGTCAACAACACATCTGATCCGTTGCGTACTGCGCTCAATACGGGCGGCGGATTCAGTCGCCGCTCCCTCGTTGGAGGTTTGGAGTGGAAGATCTCGGAGCGCAGGAATTTCACCTTCCAGACAGAGCGCTTTGTCCGCAGCGATGAGGGCGGATTTGGCTACAACGGGTGGGCATTCACGCTCTGGTATCAGGAGACCTTGTAAACCACAGGAGGACATATGGGGAAGATCAAAAAGGGCGTTGCCGCATTTCTCGTGGGGGCTGCGGGGCTGTTTGGTCTCAATCAGCTGCCGCACGCCTGCGGGCATACCCCCGAGGAGCATCCGCAAGAGACACGCGTTGTGCCGGAGACGGCGATGGTCGATCTTACGGTGCAGCTTGGCGACTATGCGCGGGCATGTACGCCGTCCTTTCTGCTCGTCGGCAACGGTCCCACGGGGCTGCTCGAGGTGACGGAGGACAACTCTGAGGAGAATGTTGCGCGCCTCATCCGTGCACTCGACGGCTTCTTTATGGAGTCCCGCTTCTATGCCGGCTATGAGGAGGATGGGGAGAAGGCGGAGCGCAACGACAGTGAGACGGATGAGTTTCTCGCTGCAATGCTGCGCAAGCCACTGCTCGCGGGCAAACAGGTCTTTATCCTCGACTATGTAAAGGGCAAGAAGATTCGCCATGTGCAGGAACTGGGCGCGGCGGAGGGCTATGTCGCCGACGGCGGCGACCGCCTTCTCGACGTGATTCCCGACCGCCGACCGATGCACGAGAATGCGGACGATGTCACGCAGCTCAGGCAGGTGAAGAACTTCCTCGTGCTGCTGAATCCCGCGCATTTCAAGACGCGCGAATCCTATATCTCCGCGCTCGCCGCGACGAATTACGATCTCCTCATTGTCGATCTCTACTATGACGACCGTCCACTCACGCGCGAGGAGACCGCACTCCTGAAGCGCAAGGCAAACGGCGGGCAACGCCTCCTCCTCTCCTACATGAGCGTCGGCGAGGCGGCAGACTATCGCCCCTACTGGCAGAGCACATGGAAGAATGAGCGTCCGCACTGGCTCGCAGAGCCGAATCCCGCGTGGCCGGGCAGCTACAAGGCACGCTACTGGTCGCAGGAATGGCACGACCTCCTCTACGGCAGCCCGAACGCCTACCTCGATCTGATCATGGCGGCGGGCTTCGACGGCGCCTTCCTCGATGTCATGGACGCGTGGCAGTATTTTAGGGAAAATGAATGATAGGGAAAGACCTCCTCGAGATCGGGGAGGTCTTGTTTTTTACACCATTATGGTGTAAAGTTGGAGAGAGAAAGGATGATGGTGTTGGAGAGAAAAATTTATCCGATTATGGACAAATATACGCCGACCTATGATCTTGAGAATTTTAAGCAGTCAAACTTTTCGATCACGACCACGGCACTTCTGTCAGCACATGAGCTCGGTTTTGAAATGGAGGGAATTCGCGGAGTTGTAGCGGCAATGAAGAAGGATCAATTCTATAAGTCCATGACCTCGAAGTATAATCATAAAGTCTGGCAGGATGTCTACCATGTGCCGTTTAGCGACTACCTCCTCTATATCAAGTTTACAGCAGAACAAGAAATTTCGGAATTTCGATTACTGTCCTTTAAGGAAAAATAAAATGAAATGGAGTGAATTATGATGGAACAAAAAGATACGATCATTGATCCTGAGACAGGTGAAGACTTGCATCGTGGGGTCAGAAAAGTTACATTTTCTTATAAAGGGGAATCTATCGAAATCGATATGCCAGGGTGGTATTCGGAGGATGGAGTGCGGGGGGTACATTCTCAGGAAGACACAAAGGTATCTGATCATGTGCTCAATATCATGAAGGCAAGAGTGGAAGGGCTTCCCCTCCCTACCGAAATCCGCTCGATTAGGAAGAAGTTCCAACTGACACAGGAACAGGCGGGCACAATCCTCGGCGGCGGTGCGCGCGCGTTCCAGAAGTACGAGTCGGGCGAGGTTCTGCCGAGCAGGACGATGGCGAATCTGCTGCTGCTCCTTCAGGAGTATCCGCAGGGTCTTGAAATTCTGCGGGCACGGCGTAAGGAATTGGAGAAAATTGGATAAGAACGAAAAATAGGAGACACGGCGAAGATGCTGTGTCTCCTTTTTTGTACCGCCCGTTAGGCAAATGCCACGGCGAGATTTTTGAGCCCCTGCTCGAGTGTTGCCCACGGACAGGCGATGTTGATGCGCTGGAAGCCGCTACCGCCCGCGCCGAAGATCGGACCGTCGTCGAGCCAGAGATGCGCGTCGCGGATGATTTTCTCGTTGAGCGCTTCGTCCGCCAGTCCGTAGGCGGAGAAGTCGAGCCAGAGGAGATATGTTCCTTCGGGTTCGATCAGCTTTACCTTCGGCAGATGAGCAGCGATGAACTCCTTTGCACGCACGTGATTCTCTTCGAGATAGGCGAGGAGCTGTGTATGCCACGCTGCCCCGTGCTCATACGCTGCCTTGGCACCCGCAAGACCAAGCGTATTCGGCTCGTCATAGCCTGTCCTGCTCAGCTCCTCCTTGAAGCGGCGGCGCAGTTCCTCGTTTCGGATGAAGATGTTGGAGATCTGAAGCCCCGCGAGGTTGAAGGTCTTGCTCGGCGAGGTGCAGGTGAGCGTGATTGCCGCTGTCTCCTCCGAGAGCGAGGCAAACGGGATATGACGGAAGCCCGGGCGCACGAATTCCTCATGAATCTCGTCCGCGACGACAATGACGTTGTGACGCAGGCAGATGGCGGCAAGCTGCTCGAGCTCCGCGCGTGTCCAGACGCGTCCAACGGGATTGTGCGGGCTGCACAGGATGAAGAGCTTGATCTTGTGCGCGACGATTTTCTGCTCGAAGTCCTCGAAGTCGATCTCGTAATGTCCGTTTCTGAGGTGCAGGGGATTATCGATAAGGGTACGATCATTTTGGCGAATCATGTTCGCAAAGGGATAGTAGACGGGCGGCTGAATGAGCACGCTGTCATTTGGGTTCGTAAAGGTGCGGATAGCGGCTGCGACAGCAAAGACAACACCGGGGGTGACGATGAGGTCACGTCGCTCTATCGTCCAGTTATGTCGCGTTTGAAACCAGTTTTGAAGAACGGTGAAGTAGTCGTCCTTTACCTGCGTATAGCCGAAGACACCGTGATCGGCGCGCTCTTTGAGCGCTGTGATGACGGAGGCGGGGGCGCGAAAGTCCATGTCCGCGACCCAGAACGGCAGGATGTCTGCGGGGTAGCCGCGCTCGGCGGCAAAGTCGTATTTCAGACATGAGGTGTTCTTACGGTCGATGATTTCATCAAAGTTGGTAGGCATGTTGATTATCCTTTTATTATGCGTCGCCTGTATTCTTATTCGTCGGAACGACAACGGCACTCCGATCGGCCTTCTTCTTTCCTGCCGCAGTTTTTTGGTATTCCCTCAGTGCGGCAAGCGCGGACAGCGAGTCCGGCTGCAGAGCCTCCAGCTCTGCCCGCTCCTTCTCCTGTGCCTTGGTGATCTCTGCGTCGCGGTCGGCGCGCTCCTGTATCGCCTGTCCGCGCAGCTTCATATTGTGGTGCTCTTTTGCCTTCATCTCGGATTCCAGACGGCCGATTTGGGACTGATACAGGCTGCGCTGCTTCTCGATTTCTTTGTCAGTGGCAAATCCATCTGTCACAAGCTTTTCGAGTCTCTCTACGTTTCCGTGCAGCTCACTCAGCTTGTCCTCGTCCGTCATGCCCGCGCGCTTCAACTCATCTGCGCGCTTTTGCAGCTTTGCCTTGTCCTCGTCCGTGAGGTCTGTGTCCGTCTGAATGCGATGCTCGATCTCTGCCGCCTGTGCCTTCTTTGCTTTTTTATCGGCGAGCTCCTTATCATTCGCTGCAAGCGCTGCCTCGGCGGGTGTCAGATCCTCCTCCATCTCGGCGCTCTCGCTCAGGGACTTCCCCTTTGCGCTGATATAGACCTCGACTGCTCGGTTCAGAATCTCCGTCACCGTATTCGGCTTCCCGCTCTGCGCCTTGCCCGCCGCATTCTCTCCATGCAGGAAGGGCAGCTTGCCCGAAATCTGCATTGTACTCACGTCACCATCTCCAATCCGTGGAATACGAAACTATCCAATAGTATTATCGGCATTTATCCTTTCATATTAAATGATTTGACAAAGAGAAATGCTTGTAGTACATTGTAACCAAAAGGAGGGATGAAGATGAGTTTTTCGATCAGGCTTACGGATACGGAGAAGGCGCTTGCCGAGAGCTATGCGAAGCTGCACGCGATCTCGCTCGGCGAGGCGTTCAAGCAGGCGCTCTTTGAGAAGATTGAGGACGAGTATGACATTGCCCTTGCCGAGGAGGCGTATGCAGAGTATGTGAAGGGCGGCAAGCAGGCAAAGCCGATTGAGGACTTGTGGAAGGAACTGGATCTGGAAGATGACGTACAAGGTACAGACAACGTTCGCCTTTGATCGGGAGTTCAAGAAGCTGGATCGCTATACGCAGCGGATTATTCGCGGATGGATTGCAAAGAATCTTGTGCACTGCGAGAATCCGCGCGCGTTTGGCAAGGCGCCCACGGCGAATCGCAAAGGGCAGTGGCGCTATCGGATCGGTGACTGCCGTCTGATCTGCGCGATTGAGGACGATCAGCTCATCATCCTCGCACTTGCCATCGGACACAGGCGCGAAATATACTCATAATGTCGGGGTGCGATGGAGACGAACGATGAGCAAAGGGAGAGGTCGTTCATGCTGTTGATGGAAGAAAAGTTTGTCGAATATCTATGGGAGCAAGGATTCTTCTCGGAGGAAGACCTCGTCGGGAAGCGCTGCCTGATCGTCGGTGGGGAATATCTGCTACGGGAGAATTATGTCACCATACTGAACGCGAGGCTGATGCGGCGGAGGTTCCGCAGATTCCCCTGTTCCATGTGAGAAGCGGGAAATGCCTTTCTCCGAGCGGTGCGCTGCCTCAGGGGTATTTCGATGAGGAATCGGATCTCGATGCCATCGGGATAAAATATCATACGGACAAGTGCAGTTTGGAGCATAACTATCTCCACAAATATGCGTTCTTTTTGGAGAGGTTCCGCATGCAGTCGCTGCGTCTGCTTGAGCTTGGCGTGTTTAACGGATCAAGCCTCAGAATGTGGCAGGAGTATTTTCCGCATGCGGAGATCTTCGGTGTTGATATAGAGGAAAGGGCGCGGCAATACGAGGAGGCGCGCATCCATATCATTCAGGCAAACCTCGCCGACTCTGCACGAGTGATGCGCCTGAGGGAGATAGCGCCGCAGATCATCATCGACGATGCCTCGCATATTGTGAGCCATCAGCTGCTTGCACTCTTTACTCTGTTTGATGTGTTGCCGAGCGGCGGCGTCTACATCCTTGAGGATTTGGAGACCTCGCTGAATCCGGAGCAATTCGAGGACGGTTATCGCGACGCGCCGATTGATGCCTATGAGGTCTGTGCGCGCATTGCGCGCGTGGCGGCGCGTAAAGTGCCCGACGACGACAGCCTGTACGCCGAGCACATCAACCGCATCGGCATGGCAGTGGAACTCGTCTCCATCATGAAGGGGAGTGTTGTATTGATCCATCGCTGACGATCAGCTGAAATGATCGTCGTCGTAGCCCTCATTCCAGTCGCCCCAATCGTCATAGATATCCTCTGCGGGCGGCAGATCATCCTCATCCCCGTACCGATCTTCCACAGGATAGTCCCATGTATCGTCGGGATATTCGTCCGTTGCGATGGGAGGCTTCTCTGCATGCCCATCCCCGTCCGCGTGCGGCAATATCCCTGCGGTACTGACATCGGGGCCGATGAGACCGAACAATTTTGCCGCGATATATGTGCCAAACACGGCGATCAGCAGCTTTTTCCACCATGCGAGCGGCTTTGGCGTAGGGGCTGATTTTGTCCTTGGACGATGTGATTGTGCGGGCATTTTCCTTGCCTCCACTTACGTCTGTGGCTCACCCCTCAATGGGGAAATAATCTGCCGGAACGGGTGCAAGGATGCCGACGAAGATAAAGTCCTCCGTGCCCGTATTCTTCATGCCGTGACACATGCCCTTCGCCGAGACGATGACATCGCCCTTTGTGATGGGACGCTCCTCATTGGGCGTGGGATAGAATACGCCCTCACCCTGTATGCAGATCCAGATATCATCCGCCTTGGCATGCCCGTGCGGCTTGATTTCCTGTCCCGGCTTTAGCACCCAGACCACGCCGCTCGTCGACTCTGTACTGTAGATCGGCGTGCGCGTGGCGACGTCGCCCTCCTTTGCCACGTCGAAAAGACGATAGCGACGCGTCTCAAAGTCGTTTGTAATCAATGTGCTCATGATGGATTCTCCTCTCAAAAACTATTTGTTGAAATATTCTCTGCTATTATATTCGATGTTTGCTGTGTAAATCCTTTTATCTATTGATTTTTGCGCGAAGAATGAATTATAATAAACATGTAATGTTTGGCGGATGTTTCAAATGTGGCACGGGGGATTGCTATGGCGACGATGATCGATGCGAAACCGGAGTACCGCGGGGAGGCAAAGGTTTGGGAGTGTTTGGAACGCTTTCTTCCGCAGAGCATTGTGGCGTACAACAACCGCGAGATCAACGGGCGGGAGTACGATTTCTGCCTGCTGATCGAGGATATGGGCGTGCTTGTGATCGAGGTCAAGGGCTGGCTCGCGGATAAGCTTACGGTGCGCGGCGTCGACGAGATCGTGGTCGAGGGCTATGAGAAGCCGCAGCGTTCGCCGAAGAAGCAGGCGCGTGCGTACCGCTTCGCACTGCTCAATAGGATCGCAGAGGAATACAGCCTCAGTCCCTGCGTCTTTGATATGGTCTGCTATCCGTTTATCAGCGCGGAGGAGTATCGGAATACGCGGCTGGATACGGTGTCGGAGGAGCAGTTTACGATCTGTCGGGAGGACTTGGAGCGTGCGGATGCGCTGCTGGGGAAAATACGGCGCGCCTACGATGCTCTGCGCTATATCCCGCACGATGCGCTGACCGCCGATCTGATCGTGCGTCTGCGGCAGGCGTGGGAGCCTGCCTATGAGCCGCCCGTGCAGGAAATGGCGGGTACGGCGCATCCCTACTCCATCCTCTCGGTGCATCCGAACGAAGTCACGCAGGCGGAGATTGAGCGGATGGTCGCCGCGTATTTTGCGGGCACGAAGCACGTCGTTTTTCTGGGTGATCAGGAGAGCTATGCGCGCGTAGCCGAGGTGTTTCGCCGTGCATTCGCGCAGCGCAATATCGAGCCGCTTGCGCATGGCTTGCAGATCGGACATCGCAGCGGTCTCGTCGTGGGCGGGCGCTCCTTCCGCAGTTTTCATCTCGAGGTCTATCTGATCGACCACCTGGATGAGATCACAGCATCTGCCGTCTTCTATGAGGAGGGGGAGGGGGCGGAGCGTTTGCTGCTCGAGCGCCTGTCCGCATCGTCGGACTTCAACGATCAGCAGTATCTGGTCGAGCATGCACCATCGGATCGCAATGTTCTCGTTGCAGCAGGGGCGGGCACGGGCAAGACCTTCTCCATGGTCTCCCGCGTCGCGTTTCTGTGCAGCAAAAAGGCGGATGCTGTCGCGCATTTGGAAGAGGAGATCGCGATGGTCACCTTTACGAATGACGCGGCGAATAATATGAAGTCCCGCCTCAAGCAGATGTTTGTCAACTATTTCATCCTGACGAATCAGCCGCGCTATCTGAAATTCGTGGAGGATGTGGATCGCGCGCACATCTCAACGATTCATCGCTTTGCGCTTGAGATTCTGCGCACCGCACCGCTCTATACGGGGCTTGGCACGAATTTTCGGATCGGATCGAATGAATATCTGCGCGGAAAACTATACGATGCATATTTGGGGGATTTTCTTGCGCGCGCAGAGCAGGAAAATCCTAATTTTATGCATGAGATTCCCGTCCCCTCCTACGAACTTAAGAGAAAGCTCATGACGATCGCCGACCGCCTCCTGACGAAGAGCGTCCTGCTGCGCGAGATCAAACGCGCACAGATGGGCGTGGAGGTCAACGGCGTTCTGCCTTTCAACGATCTGATCGAGCAGGTCATGCTGCCTGCCGAGGAGGCATATGCGACGTCGATGCACGACGCGAACGAGATCGACCTGATGGAGTGCATCATCCTGCTGAATCAGGTGCTGCGGCAGATTTCCGGCACTCTTGCGTCGCTGCGGCTCAGATACCTGTTCGTGGATGAGTTCCAGGATACGGACGACGTGCAGATTCAGACGTTTCAGCTGCTGCAAAAGGCGATGAATGCAGATTGCAGATTCTTTGTCGTCGGCGATTTGAAACAGAGCATCTACCGATTCCGCGGCGCGCGCCTCAGCGCGTTCGATCAGCTGCGGAAGGGGAGCCTCTTCGAGTGGGCTGATCCCTACTACCTGACGATCAACTATCGGACGGATCACCGTCTGCTCGATGCTTTTCATGCGGTGTTCGAGGGCATGGGGCAGACGGGCTGTCTGCCGTACGAGGCAAAGGCTGACCGCCTCACGGGACGCGTTGCGGTAGGGACGGCGGGGGAGGAGCTGTTTCTCTCCGTTCCCGTCCACACAAAGGATGAGAAGCATTTTTTTCATGCTGTGATCGACGTGCTGCGTCAGCAGGAGGCGCGGATCGCGGGGATGATGCGCGCGCGTGAGGAGAAGAGGCTGCCGCCGCTCGGCAGGGCAGAGCGAACGATCGCTGTGCTCGTGCGGACGAACTGGCAGGCGGAGCGGCTGATCCAGGCGGCGAAGCAGGACGGCATTGTGCTGCACACGAAGTCCGGTGGCGATCTGTACCAGCTCGAATCCACGCACGATCTCTACAAGCTCCTGCTCGCACTGGGCAACTCCTCGAATCCCCTGCATCTCATCAACTTCATCGAGTCGAACTATACGGGACTGCGGCCTGGCTACCATGTATATCGCGGCATGCGCACGGAGGACTGCGCTGCGGATTTGCAGCGCATATTGGACGAGTTCTTCGGCACGCATATGAATCAGACGTGGCAGGAGATCGTCAGCGCGGCGTACACGCAGCCGATTCTCTTCGTGCTGCGGCGCCTGTACGAAGCACTCCAACCGTGGAAGCAGTACAGCCGCGATGCAGAGGAGCAGCACTACTACCGCGTGAACTATGAGTATCTGATGGAGTGCATGATTCAGTCCGCGAACGTGGACACGCTCACGCTGAACCGCATGACGGGCTATCTGAAAGTCCACATCATGACGAATCAGAAGCGCGCCGCACGCGAGAGTGCTGCGGACGATGCGGGGATTCGCTTTGTATGCGCTACGGTGCACAAATCCAAGGGGTTGGAGTACGGGGCTGTCATCCTGCCATATACGGACGAGGATATCGGCAGGGTGCGAAAAATGCAGCTGGAGGCGAGCTATGCCGACACAAAGCTCTCGTACATCGTTCCGTTCGGCAACGATCTGACCGAGAAGAATTCAAACTACGATAAGGACGTGGAGGTCGAGGAACAGATTGCGGAGGAATCCCGCATGCTCTACGTTGCGCTGACACGCGCCATTCACAGCTGCGTATGGATACAGAATCTGGACAGCAAAGCCGCTGTCAGCTGGGGCTCTTTGATGGAGGAATGAGATGTCGATCACAATCTATACATACAAGGATCCCTATCAGCTGAATCGCGAGCCATATTGGGACGAGATTCGCACCTGCCCGTATTTTTGTGCTGCGCAGACCCTCGTCAACGGACTCCGTACGCTCTATACGGCGGATTTCGTGCAGGGACGCGTGACGACGGTACAGAACTTGCTGGCAGCGCTGTTCAAAGACTGGGAGAGTACGGCGCATCGGATCAAGCAGCACGCAGCGATCGACAACGCGATTGCCAATCAGACGGTGGCAATGTCGGATCCCGTTCTGCAGGAGCGTATGGAGCGCGCCTTTCTGTTTAACCGCGCAGAGGTCTTCGACAGCCTTCGCGTCATGGCGGAGCTGGACGTGGATGTGAATGAGGTTAGCCGCGATCAGCTGACGCCCGAGCAGGACTATATCGTGGCACTCTTTCAGAGCCTCTGCGCTGCACGGGAGACCGCTTTTAATCTATCCTGCGACTTCGATGAGGCGTTCGTCGATGCGGCGCTGCTGGAGGCGCTGCGGGGGGCATCGCAGGGGGCGGCGGATGATCTTCATCTGGATGCAGACCGCATTGTGATTCACGGTGTGCATCAGTTCACGCCGCTCATGCTGCGCGCGATCGAGCGGATTGCGGCGTACAAGAAGGTGATCCTCCTCTTTCAGCATCAGGAGCAATATGCGGCTGCCTATCAGACGTGGGTTGACATCTATACGGCATTCGATCATCCGATCACGGCGTCTGCAGGCGCGGAGCTGCGCCCGAACCCCGCGCACAGTGTCAGCTATGAGGGGAATGTGTTGGCGGACAGCCTTGGACAGCTTATCAACGGGAATGTCGACCACATCTCCGCAGGTCATCCATATGAGATCATGGAGTTCGACAACATGACGG
>NZ_CP016201.1:335333-344597 GCF_001683335.1 Selenomonas sp. oral taxon 126 | reverse complement strand
GCCGCCTATGTCGCCCGCGCATTTGAACAGGCAGGCAAGTCTGATCCCGAAAATCCGATGCGCATGATGCAGGAGCAGATCTACGCGGCGGACAGCTCCGCAAACAATATTCTCAAGATGTATTTCCCGGAGCAATTCGGAGAACGCCAATTTTTGGACTATCCGCTCGGGCATTTCTTCCTTGCTGTTGCAAATATGTGGGACGCCGAGAAGAATGAGATGGTGATCGCGGACGCTGCGGATATCAAGGAGTGCCTCGAGGCGGGCATTCTGCGGGAGGATTACCCGGGGCAGTTGTCTGCCGTCTGGGGGCAGCTCGCCGCACTGTTCGAGGGCTGTACCTCCCCGGATGAGATGATTCGGCGGCTGCAGCGCCTTCGCAAGCAGAAAAAATATCTCAGCGATTCCGCGCAGCAGGAATATGTGCGCCATATTTCCTACTACACCGTCAGCCGTGATGCAATCGATCAAATGGAGCGGGCGCTCACGGAGCTCAAGGAGCTCGCAGCGTATTTCTACGAGGATTTTGAGCAGCAGCCGCATAATTTTCGCGCGTTCTATCAGCGACTCAAGGCGTATTTGCAGCAGGACGTCCTGGATGAACAGGGACTCGGGGAGGAGTTTGCCGACATCATCCGTCGCGTGCTCGATCGATTGGAGGAGGTCGAGCACATCGATGAATCCGCCTCGTTTGCCTGTCTCAAGGCGACAATGTCGATCTATCTCGTGCAGGAGACGAAGCCCGGCAAGAGCGCGCATTGGATTGTCCGCGACTTCGAGCAGATCGATGGCGATATCCTGCGCAGCGGGCAGGGGCGTGTGCGCGGTGAACCCGTCACCTACCATTTTGCCTGTCTCTCCGATGAGGATATGTGCGGGGGCAGGGCGCGCAAATTCCCGTGGCCGCTCACGGATGCGTTCTTCGAGGTTGCGCAGGAGCCCGTGGACTGGAAATATCAGGTCTATGTCAAGGCGCGCAAGGAGTACAGGAACTACAAGCGCTATGCGCTGCTCTACGGCCTGCAGTTCAACCGCGCCCGCTTCCGTCTCAGCTATGTCAGGCGAAGCGGCGAGGGAGAACGGGAGCCGTACTATCTCCTGCAGCTGCTCGGCGCGCGGCGGGTGCGTTACGAGGAGCGGCGGCGCAGCCCGTGGCTTGCAGATGTCACGGCGATCCGCGCGGCAGGTGCACCCGCAAGGGCATACGAGCCCGCCGACTATTACCGCTGGCGGCTCTGCAGGTACAGGTTTCTGCTGGAATCCATTGCAGAGGGGACGACCATCTACAAGGAGCCCTTTCTCCTCGTCAAATACTTCGAGATCATATTGGAGAATCAGATCAAAGAGAAGCTGCAGGGCAGTCCTGCGGGCGAGACCATCGTTGCCGATGCGCTCTCCGATACCTATGAAACGCTGAGTAAATACTTCCCCTTTGTCTCCAACCTGAACCGCATGGATGTCCTCAAGAAGGTACGTGCGCGCCTTCCGCATGGGAAGACGCCCTTTCCGATACTGCAGGAGTCGGATCGCGCCTACATGAGGATACGGGAGCAGTTCATTTACAAGAAGCTGACAGATGCCGGGAGGCCACAGGTGAATATTCTCAAGGACGTTTTTGCGCCCGTATCGGATGAAAAAATTGCCGAGACGCTTGCAGAATCCGCACTTGCACAGACGTATTTTCATCGGCATATCGGCATCTGGTGTCAGTACTGTGCCAACCATGAGCTCTGTGCGGCATCGTATAAGGGGTAAACCATGCTCAAAGCAGGAATGTATGTCAGATGTCCCGCGGATCCCGAGAGTGCGCGCGATCCCCGCGTCTTTTTGTGCGGGCAGGTTGTGGAGGTCAATGAGTTTCAACGGAGCGTCACCGTAGAGGTTCACGACCCGTTCGGCTATGACCGGCTCTTTGCATACGAGCAGAAGGGACAGCGCACTCTGCCGAAGGGACAGGCAAAGAGGTGCAGGCTGTTCGTCGGCTCCGAGGTCAAGGTGGGTGGGGCATTGTGCACGATCCTCTCCGCAGAGCGCGATGAGGATGGCTTCTACCTATACGATGTTAAAATGCGTGCGACGAAGGACGTTCGTCGCGTATCGGAGCGCGATATTACGGCGCCGTTCACGAATGGCGATGTCGATCCGACGGTTCAGCTGTGCTCCTACGAGTTCCAAAACCCGTGCTGGTTCATGGGGCGTGCTGTCGTCTCGCGCAGCATGAATCTCCTCGAGAATGCCATCTATGGGTTCAAAGAACTGGCGGGCTGCAAAATCTATCTCCTGCCGCATCAGGTCAACACGATCATGCGCTGCCTGCAGGAGCGCCCCTGCCGCTTCATGCTCGCCGACGAGGTCGGCATGGGCAAGACGATCGAGGCACTCTCCGTTTTGACGATCTATATGGCGCACGCTGCGCACAAGCATATCCTGATCCTCGTGCCGGATACGCTCAAGGAGCAGTGGAAGGGTGAAATGCTGCTCAAGTTCAACCTGTCGACGGGGCAGGTCAAGGACGGTCATTTCGTTCAGGTGAAGACGATCGCGGAGCTGGACGATGGTGACAAGGAGCGGGCATGGGATTTCGTTATCGTGGATGAGATCCACCGCCATCTCGGCGATCGGGATGCCTATGCGCTGCTCCATCGCCTCAGCGCAGCGGCGGAGAATGTCCTGCTCCTGAGCGCGACGCCCGTGCAGCAGCGCAAGGAGGAGTATCTGGAGCTCCTGCGGCTCCTGCAGCCGAGCAAATACGATGCTTACAACGTGGAGCGCTTCAGCGCGCTCATCGACAAGCAGGGGCGGATCATTCAAAAGACCGTCACGATCATGAATGATCTGGCGGGCTATGAGGAGTTTCTTGACGAGCAGCGGCAGGCGGGCGTTGATCCGCATGACGATGAGGAGAGCGCGGAGGTCTTCGAGGATATTCGCAAAGACCTGAAGGTGCTCTGCGATGCACTCGCGGATGAGAAGCTCTCCGCGCTGCTCGACGCTGTCGATTTTAAGAGCAGCGATTTCGGCGTTTATGCGGTCAAGGTTGTGATCTCCTATCTCTGCGGCAACTATCAGATCGAGAACAAGATCATCCGCAATCGCCGCCATCTCCTCACGCAGTCGGAGGATGGCACGCGCCTCCTGCCCACGCGCGCACGGCAGGAGATTACCTATGCGTTGGACAAGGATCGGAACGCGTATGAGGCTCGCGCCTATGAGCTGCTCACGGAGCGGATTGCGGCGGACGCAGCACACTTGGACGTCGTGCGGGTCGTCCGCCCGCTCCTCGAGTCGTTCTTCAGCTCACCGTGGGCATTCCGCGCGCGGCTGAATGCGATGGAGGATGTGGACGAGCATCTCCGCAGCTGTGCAGAGCAGTGGTGCAGGGCAGAGGACGATGCGATCTCGCGTCTGGCGGATATTTTGGACGATCCGGATGCACATGAGGACGCGTGCTGCAGCCGTCTCGTATCCGTCATCAACCTGCTCTGCGAGGAGCTCTATGATCAAAAGGTCGTGCTCTTCACGAATCACGCGGAGACGTTCGAGGCGTATTGCAGAGCGCTCGCACATGTCTTTCCGGCGGAGGAGATCAGCTTCTTCGGGGCGGGGATGTCCGCAGAGGAGATCGAGCTGAATTCCTACCGCTTTCAGAACGATGCCGTCTGCCGCGTGATGCTCTGCGACGTGACGGGGGGCGAGGGGCGCAATTTCCAATGCGCGGATGTCCTCGTCCACATCGATCTGCCGTGGGATGCGAATCAGATCGAGCAACGCATTGGGCGTCTGGATCGCCTCGAGCGCGATCCGGAACGGTCGAAAGTCACGTCCGTTGTCGTCCACACAGAGGATAGTTTTGAGGCGGCGCTGTTTCGCTTCTGGGATGAGGGGCTGAAAATCTTCACACAGTCCCTAAGCGGGATGGAGATCATCATGAAGGACATCAATGAGGATCTCATCGACGCCGTGCAGAGGGACTTTCAGTACGGCCTGCACGAGCGCATCCCGCGTATGATTGCGCTGGCGGATACCATGCGGGATGCAGTGCGCAAGGAGCAGCACTTCGATGCCTCCGCGCTCCTGTTGCGCCCCCTGTATGGAAAGCTCAGACGCCTCATCGACTACTATGCGGAAAATGAAAACGAACTCTTTGCAAGCACCATGTCAAATTGGGCGAGTCTGGCGGGATTTCGCGGGCAACGCGATGCTGCGGGGACGATCACCTACACGGCAGAGTCGTTTTCTCCGAAGTCGGCGGAGAACTCTCGCCTCATCCCGCCGCAGTGGAATGCGTATCTGGCGTCGGAGCAGAATCGCTTCATCAGCAGGGTGCAGGAGGAGTACAATGAGCGCAGGGCGATCCGATCGCAGCGGCAGTCAATTCGCGGGACGTTTCAGCGCAAGCAGGCGATCGAGAACGACTATCTGCACTTCTTTGCGCCCGGCGATGAGGTCTTCGACTGCATTGTGAACAATGCGCTCCGCTCCTGCAAGGGGCGCGCCGCTGCTTTTGCCGTGCAGTCCGCGCTGGAATGGAAGGGGCTGATCTTCACCTGTGCGCCAAAGCTCAGTGAGAGGGAGCTGCGGGCGCAGGGGCTGTCCGTGCACGCGCTCGGAGCGTATCGCAGCTATCTGCTGTCGGAGCAGGTTGTCATCCCTGTCTCCATCGAGAATCCCGATGATCTCACGGATGATGCAGTCGTGCGGGAGTACATGCGGATCATCCGTGCGGGATTCCGTCGGAATCGGGACGTTCATCTGGGCAAGAGAGGGCGTCAGGCGCGATATCTCAGAGATGTGATCGGGGACATGCCGAATATCGACTGGTTCCGCAGCGCGTACCCCACAGAGGAGTGGCGTGCGCTCGTCAAGGAGGCGCGCAAGGAGGCACTTGAGAGGGCGGCTGAGCAGTATCGTCGCCGTTCCGACTACAGGGGAGCGCGTGAGGAGATGGAGCGCATGCTGTCCGCGCGGGAAGCGGGCAGCGCTTTTTACGGGGCGGCAGATGCGGGAATCGCCGAGCTGCGCCGCGTGCACAATGTTCTGCTTGCAGCAATGCGCAAACTTAGCGTCACGTTGGAGGCGGCGGCATTTGTTTGGATGGTGAAGAGCGATGAAGGTGTGGGAGATGAATGCGGCACTTGAGGCCTATCTGAGCGGGCAGGGAGAGCGGCCAGCGTTCCTTGACGCAGCCCCGGCAGATGCGCACGAGCGCTTTCTGCTGCGCGCTGCGAAGCGCCTTGTGCGCAGCTATGACCTCCATCGCGCGCACGAATGCGGCGATGATGATCTGATGCTCGCACTGCGCAATTATCTGCTGACCATGCAGGTGAAGATTGCCCTGCCCGCACTCTCCATCGCGGAGGGGAATCCCTATGGGATTCTGCGCGAGGCGGATACAGACCGCTATTTTGCTGTGGGGCAGTTCCCCGTCTATATCAACCGCGCGTTTGCCGAGACGGTCTTTCGCGGGGAGGAGCATCTGCGCGTGCGGGATACGCGCGGGACGAATCTGGAGACCGATCCGCTGATTCGCAGGATCACGGGCTTCGTGCAGTTCAAATCGCCCGCACAGAAACTGGCAGTCTACGGTGCACTGAATACGCCCGACGGTTACACGACCTTGGTCTCCCTGCCGACGGGCGGGGGCAAGAGTCTCATTACGCAGACCCTCGCATATCAGCGGGAGGGATTCACGATCATCGTTGTGCCGACCGTCTCGCTCGCCATCGATCAGGTGCGCGCGGCAAAGCGCATCGTGCGGTCGGCGCATGCAGATGAGGAGATCTTCTCCTACAGCAGCGGGGTGAATCCCGCGCCGATCCTGGAGGCGATCCGCACGCGGCGGGCGCGGATGCTGTTCATCTCGCCGGAGGCACTTATCAACAATGATAATTTTGCACAGGTTGTACGTGAGGCAAACGATGTACGCTATCTGCGCAGCATCATCATCGACGAGGCGCATATCGTGATCGACTGGGGCGCACTGTTCCGCATCGACTACCAATGCCTCGAATCGTGGCGCAGGATGCTGCTCCGCAACAACCCCGCGATCCGTACGATCCTGCTCTCGGCGACCTTTGAGGAGCGGACAGTCGCCCTCCTCAAGGATTTTTTCACCGAGGACGGGGCGCGCTGGCTTGAGATCCGCTGCGATGCCCTGCGGCATGAGCCGCGGTATATGCTGGTAAAGGCAAAGTCCCGTACGGAAAAGATGCGGCGGCTGACAGAGCTCGTTCGGACGATGCCGCACCCCATGATTATCTACGTCGCAAGCCCTGATGATGCCAGCGATGTGGCGGAGCATCTAGGCAAACAAGGGCTGCACAATGTTAGGACGTTCACGGGGCTGACAGCGGGAGTGCGTCGAAAAGAGCTGATCGAGGCTTGGGCGGATGATGAATTTCCGATCATGGTCGCCACCTCCGCATTCGGCGTTGGCGTCGATAAAAGCGATGTGCGGACGGTGCTGCATCTCTACATCCCGCAGAATGCAAACGCCTACTATCAGGAACTCGGGCGCGGCGGACGCGACGGGCTGCCCTGTCTCAGCATCATGCTCTGCATCGATCCCGACGATCTAAGCGGCGCGTTCAATCGGATCTCCAAGAAGGTTATGACCACGGAGAAGATCCTCGGGCGCTGGAACAGCATGTATAACAGTCCCCGCTCTCCGCGCGTGAAGCAGCTGAGCCATATCGATACCTCCATACGGCCGAACTATGCGGATCGGGACAGTCTGGAGGATGTGCCGCCCTCGGAGGCGGATGTGAACTGGAACGTCTATGTGCTCCTCTTCCTGAGACGCCATCACCTCATCCGCATTCATGAGGTTGTGCCTCAGGCGGATCAATACATCTTCGTCATCGAGGTTCTGGAAGAGGTGTTGCGCTCGCCCGATGCTGCGCAGGAAACAGTGATCGAAGCCTGCCGCACGGAGGAATGGCGCTCCTATGAGCAGGCATTCCGTCAGATGCAGAAGGCGGTCAAAAACGGCGGTCGGGTCTGCTGGTCTGAGATGTTCTATGAGATCTATGATCGCGTGGATGAATTCTGCGCCGGCTGCAATGCGCATGAAGCGGCGTATGAGGGAGATGCACGTAGCGATGCACTTAAAGCTCCCGTGGAGGAGCCGCTCAGACCGCTTGCCGAGGATCAGCTCGCGTTTTTTTCAGGGGCAAAGAGCCGCATTGTGATTGCGGGGGCGGAGGAGCAGGCGGCACTGATGGCGAAACTCTCTCCATACCGCATTGCTGCTGTCGTCTCGGATACCCCGTTGGCGGACACGTTAGAGCGGATGGCGACGACGGGCAACATTTTTCTGCTCAGTTCGCAGGATCTGCGTGCACTCGTCAAGAAAAAGGCGTATTATTATATCTCTGGGATCATCGTTGTGTGCTATTGCGGCAGTCCACGGGAGATCTTTGCGCTGTTCCGGTATGTCACGGAGAAATTGGGAACGCGCGGCGATGTGCGTCTCATTCACGTGTTGCAGGAAAATACATATTTCGATTGGCTGGGCAAGTCCTTTACCGATCTGGCGGATGGACTGGTCTTGCCTGTGCGTGGTATGATTTAGGAGAGGAAATATGTTTCAGGATAAAATGGTCACGCCGGCGATTCCCGAGCGCGTCTACACACTGTGCAGGATCGCCGCAGAGGGGACGATCACCGAGAGGGCACTGAAAGAGAAGATGGAGCCGTCCTATCTGAATCAGAACACCTCCTACTTTGCGGACTATCGGACGGCAGCCGAGGAGCTGCAGCTCATCACGAGGTCGGACGGCAACATCGCGCTCGCGGTCGAGCTGGCGGTGATCGCTTCGATGGAGTCCATGCGTCTCTATGTGAACGGCAGGCTCGAGGAATTCGCGTCGGGGCAGTTCTATCAGGTGACGAAGGCATATTATGCGTGGGGCAGCAGTGTTCTCAGCGGAGAGAAGAATCTGACAGCACTGGCGCAGCCGCTCAGCAAGGCGATTGGACGGCAGGTTGACGCGATGGCAATGCGCGCTTGGCGATTCTGGGCTTCGTATTTGGGGCTCGGATATCTGCACGACATGTTCTTCATACCGAATGCGGATGTTTTTCTGTGCGATGTGATCGCGCATGCGGGCTTGGAGCAGGGGCGCAGCTACTCCTTTGGCGCGTTCATTGAGAGCATCCTCCCCTACAGCAGGATGATCGTGGATGACGACCCTGCGAACCGGCAGATTAGCTACGGCGTCTCGAACGGGCTCCGCAGTCTGCACGACATGGGGATCATTCGTCTGGAGCACATTCTCGATCAGACTGACATATGGAGTCTTTACCCGCAGCCGCATCAGATTGCGGGCACTGTCACGAATATTACGATTTGCAGATAGGAGGAGCGGCATGGACGTAAGCATTGCACGGGAGCGCATCTCCGCCATTGTAAAGCCGGACTCGATCACCGCCGCCCAGGGCGACTTTCTCGCAACTCATGTTCCGATCAAGCGCCTGCGCCTACTCAATAAATTTGAACTCACGCCGACGGGGGGCACGGAGTGTACGGAGGAGTCCGTCTATGAGGAATTCGTGCGGAATCCGGAGAACAGGCATCAGTTCATCGCCGTGTACGGGCAGAGCGGTACGGGGAAATCGCATCTGATCCGTTGGTTCGAGGCGCGTTTTCGCGCGCAGATGCCCGAGGATGAGGTCGTTCTCTTCGTGCGCCGCAGTGACAATACGCTGAAGGGAACTATACGGCAGCTGCTCGCGATGCCGGAGGTGCAGGAGATCGCGAACAGGGAGGCATATGATCGCCTGACGAAGGCTGTCGTGACCGAGGATGAGGAGAAGCTCAAGGGGCGCATCTATCATGACTTTATCAATGAAATAGAGCACGATGACGGCAGTCGTGATGTTTGCCTCAAAAGGATTAAACAAAAGCGCCTGACGGTGTTTCTCTCGAATGATATTGTGCGGGCGCATCTCATGGCGGAGGATGGACCGATTGCGCGCATCTATGCTAAGGTGGCCGCAAATACCGCTGTCGATCGGGAGACGGTCGCGCAGTTTGTGCCCGAGGATTTTGTCCTGCCAATGAATCTGTGTGAGGATATTGAAGCTTCGGGGGCGGATGCAAAGGCCTTGCACATGATGCAGGCACTGATGGTGGATGAGGGCGGGGCTGAGGAAGCCCGGCATACAGCTGCCTATATGAACTGCTTCGTGAATGACGTGATTCAGCGCTGCGCGGGGATCGAGGCGGGGGATTTCCGCGATATCTTTCAGGATATCCGCCGA
>NZ_CP016201.1:329682-334854 GCF_001683335.1 Selenomonas sp. oral taxon 126 | reverse complement strand
TGAAAGATATCGCGGAAATCCCCCGCCTTGGCAAGCGCCTAACGCTCTTCATCGAGGATGTCACCTCGTTTACGGGGGTGGACAATGCGCTGCTCGACGCGCTGATCGTCGAGCACACGGGCATGAATGCGGGGGAACATCTCTGCCGCATCTCTGCGATCATCGGGACGACGGGCAACTATTTGCAGCATAATTTCCGCGATAATCACAAGGACCGCATTACCCAATTTGTCTACATCCCGAGCGATGCCTTTGACGAGGAGGGGCTCTGTGAATTTGTCGGACGCTATCTCAACGCGATGTCCCTGCAGGAATCCGTCATCTCTGCATGGCAGGAATCGGGCGCACAGGCGGAGGACTATCCGCTGCACGCGGTAAAGGAGGGAGCGGCGTGGGAGTTTGTGCCCATCGATGCGGGCAAATCCCTCTGTCTCTATCCCTTTACGCGGAACAGCATCCGCCATCTCTATCAGTCAGCCTTGAAGAAAAACCAGCAGACGCCGCGCTACATCATCCGCGATATGATCGAGCCGGTCGTCATGGATCTCCTGATGAATCGGGAGCATTTTCCGAGTACGGACTACGGCATGGTACATGTCGATCACGCGCTCCGCTATCTCGTCCAGAACATCGTGCAGGATGAGGAGGAGGCAGCGCGCCTCCTGCGCTTCCTGACCATCTGGGGGGATGGCAGGCAGGAGCGGCAGACACGGGACGGCGTTCAATACATCGCCGGACTCCGCAGGGAGATGTTCAAGGAATTCGCGCTGCCCGTGGATCAACTGCTGGCGACGGAAGCCATCTCCGCTGCGCCCGCCCCCGCGGTGCAGCCCACTGCTGCGCCTGCACCCGCCCCTGCCGTGACGCACGCTGCAATCCCTGCGGAAAAGGAGGAAAGGGGCAGGCAGGCGGAGGCGGCACTCGAAAGATGGAGGCGCGAAGGTGTCATCGACATCTCGGCAACGGGCGGCGTGAGCGGTACGCTGCGTGCGGCACGCGAAGCGATGGAAAAATATCTGCTGTCTGCAATTAACTGGCAGACGGCAGGGATTCCGCAGGACAATGTGAATAAGATCAAGGACTCCTCCGTTCGCCTCGTTGGATTGGAACATCAGACGAAGGAGAGGACACCCGCGCTGTATACCCTGCCTGCATCGATGGAGTCTGTGAATGTGATGGGGGCGTTCGTCCGCTGGCATGTGTACGGCGGGCAGAGCTGGAATTACGCCGGGGCGGATTTCGATGCCTATCTCGTGACCGCGTGGACGGCGCGTATGCGCGATGCATTGACCGCGTGCGTGCGCGAGAACGCCATGCACGGAGCCTCCTACATCGAGGCTGCAATCGCAGCCGAGATCCATCGGCTGATCCTGAGCGGATCACTGTGCGAAAAGAGTTTGAAACGGATGACTGTGCAGCAGCTCTTTGATCCGAAGCCGCCGAGATCCGGGCAGAACAGCCACACGAAGGCGTGGAATGATCTAGGCGCATTGATCGCACGAGGGGGGGCAGATGAGGTCAACCGAAAAACGGTGCGCCAATATTTTAACCTCCCGCAGGGCGATGGGGGCTCTCTCCTCGTATTGGACGAGCCACAGCTGAGGAGCATCTTTGGCAAGCTGCTGAAGGCTCGCCTCAGTCTGCCTGATACGTCGTTCGAGGCGGAGGATCCGGTCAGGCGCAGGCGGGATGTCTTTGGGTATCTGAAGGATATCTTGGATCGCCGCGATCACGTGGCAGAGGCGGAGAAGACACAGGCACAGACGGTGCTCGACGAGATCTGCGGCACTCTCGGCATGGAGGCAAATGACATTGATGAGGACGATATTTTAGCACTGGCAGACAAGGCAAAAGAGTTTTATACAGAGAGCAACAAGACGCAGCTCCCTATTGGCTTTGGGAACTTGGAGCCTGTGCAGAAACGCGCGAAGCAGATTGCAAAGGCACTGCACAATATCGCAGCGGTGCAGGGGGAGGAAGATTCGCTCGCGCTGCTGATGGCGTTCTCCTCCGATCCCGTTGCTGCATTGGAGCCGCTGCGGGAACTGTTGAGACGGCTCAAGAGCGATCTCCAAAAGGCGGAAGAGACGATGAAAAAACGCAATGCTGCACTGGGCGGGGCGGATGATGCGGATGCGCCGACTGCACGCTATGCGGAGGAAATCGGGTGGCTCGATGGCTGCATGATCCTGCTCGAAACGGAGGTGCAGGCATGATCTTCGATCAGATCAATCAGCGTGTTGCGGATATGAAGCGCCTGTACAAACGCGAGCAGAGTAAGGCGAATCGGGAGCAGCAGGCAAAGGTGGACGCGCGCTATCACGACCTTGCAGAGCAGCTGGTGAAGCTGTCCACAGCGGTGCGCTATGCGCGTGCCTCGCTGGACTTTCCTCTTTCGGAGGGATTGCAGGACAGCCTGCGCACGCTTGTGGACAATCTCAGGAGTGCCGTGCACAGCGGCTATGCGGATCAGATCATCGTAACGCGGGAGACGGAGCGCTCTAGGAGCGTTCAGGCGACACTGAAACGTGAGTGGGAGCGGTATTTTAAGACCTATACGGCGGCGACATTGAGTACGCTGTGCATCATTCGGGACATTGATGCCGCACGGGTCGACACCTGCACGAAGGAGATTGAGGCGGCGAAGGTGTGGACAGTGGAGCTCACCGTCCTCACGCAGCTAAAGGACGCCAAGGAGAATGCGGAGCAGCTGATACAGGATTTGGGGATGGATGAAGAGATTGTGGACTTCCTAATGCAGATGAACGGCGGGCAGGCGACGCTCGCCGATCTGAGTGAGGGGGTTCGGCACTGGATCGAAAAGGAAAATCTTGCGGGCAAGATTCGGCTCTCGTTTTAATTCAGAATAGGATAAGGAACGCATGGGAAATATAACCAAAGACAGCATCAACGGCATGATGACGACGATTCAAAATCTATATTTGTCCGACAGCATACCGTGGATGATTGGTTATTCGGGGGGCAAGGACAGCACCGCCGCCGTACAGCTCGTGTGGATGGCGATCGAGGCACTGCCGCAGGAGCAGAGGAAAAAGACCGTCCACATCATGAACACGGACACACTGGTCGAGTCGCCTGTTGTCGCGCGGTGGGTGGAACGGTCACTCGATGCGATGCAGGAGGCGGCAGAGGAGCGCGGCCTTCCCTTTGTCTCCGTACGCCTAACCCCCGATTGGAACGACACGTTTTGGGTCAATCTGATCGGCAGGGGATATCCCTTCCCTCGCATGAAATACCGTTGGTGCACGGACCGTCTGAAGGTGCGCCCGGTCAACAATTTCATACGGAACAAGATCGCGGAGCATGGCGAGGTCATTTTGGTGCTCGGCACGCGCAAGCAGGAGAGTGCACGCCGCAGCCGCACGATGACGAACCTCGAGAAAAAGCGCGTGCGTGAACTGCTCAGTCCGAATCCGACACTCGCGAATGAGCTGGTATTTTCGCCGCTCGAGGTGTGGTCGGACGATGATGTCTGGGTGTTCCTCATGCAGTACAAGAACCCGTGGGGCTACTCCAATATGGATCTGATGACCATGTACCGCGGTGCGACAGCAGACAACGAATGTCCGCTGATGGTCGATCGGAGTCTGCCCTCCTGCGGCAAGAGCCGCTTCGGCTGCTGGGTCTGCACAATGGTCGAAAGCGACAAGTCAATGGAGGCAATGATCGCCAACGACGAGGAAAAGGAATGGATGCTGCCCCTGCTCGAATTTCGCAATGAGTTTGGCGATCTCGCGGGGGATCGGGAGCGGAGAATTTTTCGGCGGATGCGCGGCAATCTCCAAGGGCACTACGGGCAGCTCTTTCACGGCCCGTACAAGAGGGAGGTGCGCGAGCATTGGCTGCGCCGTCTCTTGGAGATCCAGCGGCACATCAACGAGACAGGACCCGACGAGTTCCACGATCTTGCGCTCATCCGTATGGAGGAGTTGCGTGCCATTCGACGCATTTGGGTGTGTGACAAACACGAATTTACGGATGCACTTCCACGGATTTATGAGGATGTGACGGGACGGTCTTTTGCCGATCCGGAGTGGATCGCATCGGATCACTTCGCGCGGGAGGAGTGGGATGTTCTGGCGGATGTGTGCGCACGTCTCTACGGGGATGAGGAGCTGGCGTTTGAGATGATGTACAGCCTCGTGGACATTGAAAGCCGCGCTGCAGGTCTCGGTGACCGCAAGGGAATCCTCGAGGCGATGGAGCGCGTGATCGGACAGACCTTTTATCGGAATGAGGAAGACGCGACGCAGTACTATGCGGCGCGCATGACGCGAAAAAAGGAGATGGGTGCTGCGTACAACGAGATCTTTTTGGATGCAGTACGCGCGGAGGGACACATGGACATCGAGGATGAAGAATGATAATCAAGCGGCTGACGATTGAGAATTTCGGCGTGTATGCGGGGGAAAACTGCTTTGCATTTACGAACCGCCGCCCAATCGTGCTGATCGGCGGCATGAACGGACACGGCAAGACGACCTTTCTCGCGGCGATTCTCCTCGCGCTCTATGGCGAAAATTCTGCGGCATATCGGGAGAGCCGGCATCGTTCCTATCGAAGTTATCTGCGTGCGTATGTAAATCGAAACAATGGGAATGAAAATGCGGCGATCGAACTCGAGTTTTGTATGAATGAGAGTACGCAGCAGACCTACTGCATTCGACGTTCATGGAGCGCGGGGGCAAAGGGCGGGAACGAGACCCTGTTCGTTCGGGAAAACGGCGCATATAGTGATTTCCTCACACAGAATTGGGCGATGTTCGTGGAGAATATTCTGCCCGCCGCGCTTGCGCGTTTTTTCTTCTTTGACGGGGAGAAAATTGCAGAGCTCGCGGTCGAAGAAAACAACGCGCAGGTGAAGGAGTCCATCCGTGCCATGCTCGGGATCAGCGTTCTTGATGTGCTGAAAAGCGATCTCTCTCGCATCTTGCGGCGTATTGCACGCAGCGGCAAGGGCGACGATGCACGCAATGCACTCGATGAACTGCGTCAAAAAAAAGAAGCGCAGACAGAGGCACTGTCCGCTCTCGTCACTCGCGTTACGCAGCTCCACGCGGAGGTTGATGCAGGGAAGGCGCATCTGGACGAAATGCGCCATGTCCATACTGTACGAGGTGGAGATGTGCGTGCGGCGCGCGAGGAACTCCA
>NZ_CP016201.1:320781-329657 GCF_001683335.1 Selenomonas sp. oral taxon 126 | reverse complement strand
AGCGGCGCCGAAATCGCCGCAGAGCTCGAACAGAATCAAAACGCTCTTGTGGACTGTGCAGCGGGGGAACTGCCGCTGGTTTTGGTGCAGGACCTTGTCCGTACGATCAAGCTGCAGGCGCAGGATGAACACAATGACCGCGTGATGACGGAGGCACTTGCTGCGATTGATGTGCTGCTCGCGGAATACGCCGTTCAACATGCGGAGCAGCAGGAGGCAAATGTCTCCTTTTTGTCATATGTGCGTGCGCAGACGCTCGCGGAGGCAGTTACGCCGTTCTATCATCTATCCGATCATGCGCTGTTTCAGATGGGGGCACTCGTCGAGGAGCTGCTTGCAGAGAGTACGCAGCGCGCGCGCCGCCTCTTGGAAGAGAAGGCGGCATTGCAGGAGAAATTGGACGCGTGCGACCGCCATCTTGCACTGGGGGCGGACGAGCAGACACTCGGCAGCCTCACGGAGGAGATCCGTGCACAGGAAGCCGCCGTGGATCGACTGACGGTGGAGCACGCGCGCGCGGAGCAGGAGATGCGCGCTGCAGAGGCGTCGCTTGGTACTGTGACCATTGACTACAGCCGTGCACGGGAAGTGTATTTGCAGAACGCCGAACTGCGGGACGACAATGCGCGTATGGGGAAATATGCCAATATGGCACTGCAGCTGACGGAAGCATTCTCCGCCGCACTCCAACAGAGGAAAACAGGCGTGCTCGGCGAAACAATCACAGCATGCTATAAGAAACTGGCGAACAAGAAGCATTTGAT
Source organism: Selenomonas sp. oral taxon 126 (assembly GCF_001683335.1). Taxonomy (GTDB): domain Bacteria; phylum Bacillota; class Negativicutes; order Selenomonadales; family Selenomonadaceae; genus Centipeda. The sequence continues at coordinate 328,893 of NZ_CP016201.1, read as the reverse complement.
TGATCGGATTGAGATGGATGCCGAGACACTTGACCTCGTCTATCTGGATGCGGACGGCGCAGAGGTTGCCAAGGAGGCACTGTCGGCGGGCGAAAAGCAGCTGATGGTGATTGCAATCCTCTGGGCACTTGCGATCTGCTCGAAGAAGAAACTGCCCGTGATTATCGACACCCCCCTTGCGCGTCTTGACACCATGCACCGCATGGCACTCGTGACGAATTATTTCCCGCACGCGGGCGATCAGACGATCATCCTGTCCACAGATGCCGAAATAGATTCGTACTTCTATGAACAAATGCTGCCGGCGATTGGGGACACGTATACGCTCCGCTACGATGAGGAGACAAAGAGCACAGTGGTATTGAAAGGATATTTTCAGGAACATGCTGATTAAACAAGTTCGCTTATCCCATCAGGCGAAGGAACAGCTGGGGCGGCTCAAGGCAAAAACAGGCATCCGCAGTCGGAATGTTCTCTGCCGTTGGGCACTGGCGTACTCGTTGGCGGAGCAAAGCGTGCCGACCGATTCGGAAATTGCGGCGGACAGCAACGTGGAGATGTCCTGGCACACGTTCGGCGGCGAGTACTACGAGATCTACGAGGCTCTCATACGCGCGTGGTGTCTGCGCATGGGGCTGCCGACGGATGACGAGACGGTTGTGAAATACTTTCGGCTGAACCTCGAGCGCGGCATTGCACATCTTGCAGGGACAGGATTTATTCGAAGCGTGGATGATCTCCTGTTGTTGGCGGTGAAAAAAGCATGAGCATCTATCTGGACTACAATGCCTCCGCCCCGATTGCCCCCGCCGTCCTGCAAGTGATGGTGGACGTATACCAAAACCGAAGCGGAAATGCGGACAGCCGCACCCATTCCTATGGTGACGAGGCGCGTGCCGTCGTGGAGACGGCGCGTAAACAGGTCGCGTCGCTGCTCGGGATTTCCCCGTCTGAGGTGTTCTTTACAAGCGGTGCGACGGAGAGCAGCAACATCGCCATACAGGGGCTTGCGGAATACGCCCACAGGAGTGGGAAATGCCACATCATCACATCCTCCATTGAACACAAGGCGGTGCTTGAGACGGTCAGGATGATGGAGCGGCAGGGATTTGACGTCGATTTCGTTGCCCCCGAGCCGTCCGGACGCGTCGATGCGGCGAAGATCGTGGACAAACTCCGTGATACAACCCTCCTCGTCAGCCTCATGCACGTCAATAACGAGACGGGGATTATACAGCCTGTGGAGGAATTGGGTGCGGAACTGGCGGCGCGGGATGTTCTCTTTCATGTCGATGCTACGCAGAGCTGCGGCAAACTGGTCGATGAACTGCGTACACTTGCGTATCATATGCTTTCGTTCAGTGCGCATAAGCTGCGTGGCCCGCAGGGCATCGGCATTCTCGTCCTGCGAAAGAAGGGGTACAGACGTCCTCCTGTAAAGGCGATCATGTACGGTGGGCAGCAGGAGCACGGTCTGCGTCCCGGTACGATCCCCGTCGCACTCGCCGCAGGCTGTGGAGCAGCGTGTGCGCTTGCCGAGGTACACTATGCGGAGGATGCAGTGCGTCTGAAGGAGATGAAAGAACGCGCGATGGAGCTGCTTGATGCCTCCGAGCTCTCCTATGCGGTCAATGGTGATCCCGCGCACTGCCTCCCGAACACACTCAATGTCTGTCTGCATGGTGTTTCCTCTGAGGCTCTGATGATCGCGACAAAGCAGTACTGTGCCGTGTCGAATGGCTCTGCCTGCACCTCGACCGACTATACGCCGAGCTACGTCCTCGCGGCGATGGGGCTGTCCGCAGAGCGCATTGCAAGCTCCATCCGCATCAGTTGGGGCGCGGACACCGATCGCGAACGCTTCAGCGAAGAATTTGCAAAGCTGCTCACGGTGGCAAGGGAACTCGCACAATAAAAGACGGTTCTGTTGGGAAAGCATTGACTTTCCCAACAGAACCGTCTTTCGTTCGTTCAATATCAGCGTCCACAGCCGCAGCCGCCGCGTCTCTGATTTGCGCACGTATCGCGTGATGTCTGTGCGCAGTCGCCGTCGTAGCAGTAACCTGCATTGCCGCCATAGCAGTACGCCGTGTTCTGACGCTGCGGCAGCTCGCATGCGCCGTCCTCGCAGCCATAGGCGATTGCCTGTGCACCTGTGGCGAGGATGAGCCCCGCAAACAGTCCTGCAATCATCTTTTTCATAACCATTTCCTCCCAAAATACAATGGACTTTCACCTCTATTTTATCATACTTGTCAAGCACAAGAAAAACATAATTGACATATGCCGAAAACTTTGCTAATATAATAACTGTCATATGACAGAAATGGAGGGGCTATGCCACGACCGAAGCGATGCAGACGCATATGGAGCTATCCGGACTTTTGGAGCTTCGCGCCGGAGGATGCAGAGGAGGAGCAGGACGAGACTGTCATTCTCGGACTGGACGAGTTCGAGACGATCCGACAGATCGACTACTGCCGTCGGACGCAGGAGGAATGTGCCGTAGCGATGGGCGTGTCCCGCGCGACGGTGACGGGCATCTATGAGTCTGCACGGTTCAAGCTCGCGGATGCGATCGTCTGTGGGAAGCGCATCCGCATTGCGGGCGGCGCGTATCAGATCGAGGAGGCGGCAGTGCCCCGTATGAAAGAAAAAGGAGAGTATACGATGAGAATTGCAGTACCCTATACAGAAGGTCAGATCGAGCAGCATTTCGGTAGAGCAAAGCAGTTCAAGTTCTACGATGTTGCAACCAATGTGGCTGAGGAGATTGTGGACACGGTCGGCGAGGGGCATGGCGCACTCGCGGCATTTCTTCACACGGCGCAGGCGGATCTCGTTATCTGCGGCGGCATCGGCGCGGGCGCACAGACGGCGCTCGCCGAGGCGGGCATTCAGCTCGTCTCGGGCGTGAAGGGTGATGCGGATGAGGCTGTGAAGCAGCACCTCGCGGGGACGCTTGTGGCGAATGCGGATGGCGGCAAATGCAAGCACCGTCACCAGCACGGCAAGCATGGTGAACATGGCTACGGTCACGGCGATCACCATGCGCATGGAGAGCACGGCGAACACTGCGGACATCACCACGCACATGGGGAACACGGCGCGCACTGAGATCGGCATAGGAAGGCACCGCTTCGGCGGTGCTTTTTTGTGCGCAATAACATAGTTGAAAATTATAGATAAAGAGAAATAGTGAATATGTAAAAATAAAAATATAAAAATGTGAAGCTCACATATCCTGAAGAAAATATGAATCCGATTTTCTCAATAAGCCTGTTATAATCGAGAAAATAATTGAGAAAGAATATAGTTTCTTGTATAGATCTCAAATAAACCAACAAACATGAATTTACTTCATAATTATTATTTATGATTTTTGCAAAAAACACTTGATTTTTTGGAAATGCTGTTATATTATATGAATCAAGCAAAGACAATATTCACATTGATATATAGGAGCATATGTTATGAACAATGAAGTTGCTGTCATCTACTCCTCGCGCACGGGGAATACGGAGAAGGTTGCAAAGCAGTTGGCGGAGGCGCTCGGCGCAACCTGTCACAGCGTGAAGGATACGTCGGCGGTGCCCGAGGGCGCGGATCTCTGCGTCGGTACGTGGATCGACCGTGGAACGGCGGACGCAGGTGCGAAGAAGTACATCGAGAGCCTGCGCGGACGGCGCGTTTTCCTCTACGGAACGCTCGGAGCGGAGCCGGAGTCGGAGCACGCGGAGAAGTGCATCGCGAACATCCGCGCACTCTTCGACCCGTCGAATGAGATTCTCGGCGCGATTCTCGTGCAGGGGGCGATTGACCCGATGCTGATCGAGATGTTCAAGAGTATGCCGAAGGACAATGTGCATGCCTTTACCGAGGAGAACGCGGCGCGCTATGCGGCGGCGGCAAGTCATCCGGACGCATCGGATTTTGCACAGGTCATCGCGGCGGCGAAGGAGGCTCTCGCATGAATACGTTTGAGACGAAGCTCGCAGGTCTCTCCGAGGAGGCGCGCGGCTGGCTGCTCGGCACGAAGTCGGCGAACCCGCTCGGCTGTGCCTTTACGAAGAAGCGCGTCGTGCACCCGGGTGCGGGCGGCAAGCGCATGATTATGGACAAGGCGGAGCAGACGCGCATCTGGGCGGAGCTGATGAATGCAGCGCCCAATCCCGCTGATGAGCGTTCAGTCTACATCCATATCCCGTTCTGCGACAAGAAATGCAGCTACTGCGGCTTCTTCCAGAACTTCACGCGCGAGGAGGCGGCGCATCACTATGTCGATGTGCTTCTCGATGAGCTGGATGCGGCGGCGGATACGCCGTATGTGCAGGGCGCGCCCTTTCAGGCGGTGTTCTTCGGCGGCGGCACGCCGACGGCTCTGAGCGATGCCGATCTCTCGCGCCTCGTGCGCGCTGTACGCGATCGTCTGCCGCTGACGAGCGACTGCGAGATCACGCTCGAGGGACGCATTCACGACCTCTCGGAGAGCAAGGTCGAGGCGGCGATGAACGCGGGCATCAACCGTTTCTCCCTCGGCGTGCAGTCCTTTGACACGCGTGTCCGTCAGTCCATCGGGCGCATTGACGACCGCGATACGGTCATTGCAACGCTCCACCGCATGGTGGAGAAGCAGGGCGCTGTCGTCATCGCCGACCTCATCTATGGGCTGCCCTATCAGTCGATGGAGGTCTGGGAGAACGACGTGCGCACGCAGTTCGAGATCGGGATTGCGGGCGGCGACCTCTACCAGCTCAACGTCTTCCCGTCGAGCGAACTGGCACGCCGCATCGAGTCGGGGGATCTGCCCATGCTCCCGACGACGGAGGAGCAGGCGGAGTATTTCCGGCGCGGGCTTGAGATTGTCGCGGAGTACCCGATGGCACGCCGCATCGATACGACGCATTGGACGACGGATCACCGCGAGCGCAGCATTTACAACACGCTTGCAAAGCGCGGCAACGACGTGCTCGCCTTCGGCTCGGGCGCGGGCGGCTTCATTGGACAGATGATGTGGCGCAATCACGGCGCGCTCGCACCGTATGAGAAGATGGTCGAAGAAGGCTCGAAGCCGTTCCAGTTTATGGGCGAGCAGGCGGATGAACACCGTATGCACAGCGAGATCGGCGATCAGATCGAGCACGGCTACCTCTACGCGCCGTTCTTCGAGAAGAAATACGGCGTCGACCTCCTCACCGAGCTTGCGCCGCTCCTCGCCGCATGGGAGGAGAACGGTCTCGTCACGCGCACGGCGACGGGCTTCCGTCTGACGCTCGCGGGCGAGTTCTGGCACGACAACCTCATTCAGGGCTTCCTCGAGGCGTATGCGCTCACGCAGGAGGCCGAGGTAAAGCTCCGCAAGGAGAACGTCGCCCTGCAGGATATGATTCCGAAATCCGTGCGATCCATGCTCGAGGCGATGTTCCCGGACGGGATGCCTCCACAGATGGCGGCGGCACTCGCGGGCAAACCCACGCCCGAGATGGAGAACCATCCACATATGCAGATGCTCAAGAACCTCATCGAAAAAGAGCGGGAGAAGGAGCGCGCCGCAGGCGATTCCGCCCCCGACCTCAATACCGTCATGCGCACCTCCACACGTGAACTTGGAAAAGCTGTGTAATATATAGATAAAAGACCCTTTACACTGAAATGGACGCTGTATATTTCTCATAAGAGAGATGTCGGCGTCCTTTTCTATGTAATTTTTATGAACTTATTGACAATGAATATCTATATTGATAAGATAACTCCTGATGTTTGATGATGCTCTGATAAAAAATGATGAGCGTCAAATGTGTGCTTACAAATAGAAATGGAGACTGAGATGAAGCAGCACAAGCGCAAGAGTTATCGTTCCTATCTGAGCCTGCTCGTATGCAGCTATCTGACTGTATGTGGGGGGGGAACGACGGTGTCGTTTGCGGCGGATATGTCGGAGACACAGGAGGCACAGAGTGCGCAGGAGAGTGCGTCTGCCACGGCGCCGATCAAACTCTCTGACTCCTATGTCCGTCCGGACTACGTGGAGATCGAGAAGCTGCGCGATACGAAGCAGATCATTGTCATCACAAAGAAGATGATTGAGGAAAAGGGGTATAAGACCATCTCAGATGTGCTGAAGGATCAGCCAAGCATCAATGTCGGCGCTACATTCTGGGGGGAAATTGACATTCGCGGGCAGGGCGGCGATCAGGCGCATCGCAACATACAGGTATTGATTGATGGTGCTCCCATGACGACGATGGTCACGCACCCGCTGCCGAACAACTACGATTATGTGCCCGTAGAGCAGATCGAAAAGATCGAGATCATTCCAGGCGGCGGTTCTGTCATCTATGGTAGTGGTGCGGCAGGCGGCATCATCAATATCACGACGAATCTCAGGAGCATGAACAAGCCGCAGCGGACGGTGACGACAGAGTGGAACTCGGACGGCTATCGACTGGGCTTCAACTATGGGGACAAGGTCGGCGAAAAGTTGACGGTGCAGGGGGGATATAATAAGCTGGAGCGCGATCTCTATTTCAAAAATACCTACCGCGACAGCGACTATCTCTTTGCAGGGCTGCGTTACGATGCAGACAGCGATCATTCTGTGACATTCCGTTTTAGTCATTTGGAAGAACAAAGTCGTTTTGTACAAAATATTTCACGGAGCATGGTTGAACGCTACGGTCGGAACGCACGACCCTCCGATGGAAAGTATAATGACGGCGATCGGGATCTCAATACGTATAATCTCACCTACAACCAAAATCTTGGCGGTGGATGGAAATTCAGCGGTGATGTCTTCTATGCGGATGGAAATTATAGGAACTCGAAAATTGTCAACGGGCGTATGTATCACGATTCTTACGGTACGCGTATGAAGTTTGACTATGCGTATGGCAAAAGGGATTCTCTGCTTATCGGACTTGATTGGCTCAATCAGTCATCCCATCTAGACTACATATCCGGGAGAAAGCTCATGTCTTTCAATTATGAAAAAGAGACGCGGGCACTCTATTTGCTGAATCAGATGCGGCGCGGTAAGTTTACCTTTACGCAGGGCGTTCGCCGTGAGGATCTCATCTGGTCGTTCGATAAAGATGGGGGAACGCTGAGGAGACCGATCGGCGGTAAGGCCGACTCGCATCGCTGGAACACGGCGGGAGACCTTTCCGCCGCTTATCAGTACGGCTCCATTGGACGCGTGTTCGTGCGCTATGAGCGCGGCTTTACCAGTCCGGACGGTTTGCAGATTGCAGACGAGGTCTACTCAGGGCCGTCGGGCAAGGTCTATCAGGCGACCACCGCGCAGGAAGAGCACTACAATCTCTACGAGATCGGCGTGCGCGATAAGATCGGCGCGACATCAGTTAATCTGACGCTCTTTGCATCTATGACGAACAATGAGTTGAATCGTCCGTATTTTATCGGTGCCTACGGACCTGAGTACAAGACCTTTAATATGTTCAACGTAAGACGACGCGGCGTAGAGCTGACCTTGCAGCAGCGACTCGGCAAACTCGATCTGACGGAAGGGTATACCTATTTGCATGGTCGCCGTACATATACGGAGCAGGGGCGCGCCATCCTAGACGAATATGGTGAGGATGCGATCGACTTTACGAACAGCGGACTGGTGGCTGTACCAAAGCACAAGGCGATCATTCAGGTAAACTACACGTTCGACAAGAAGTGGAGCGTCGGCGCGAAGTATACATATTTTGGCTCCTATAATAATTTTGTCAAAGAATCCAAGCGCAATGAGATGGGCAGCGTCATAGAATCCTATGGGCTTCTGGATGTGAACTTTAAGTTCAAACAAAATGAAGATCTCGAATGGTACGGCGGCGTTACCAATGTTCTCAACAAAACCTATTATGAGTATGCAAGCGAAGGGCTGTGGACGCTTACGCCGGGATTCCCGCGCACCTATTTTGTGGGTGCACGGTATAGCTTCTAAGGAAAGGCGGGGGATGATGGAGATTTTTGAACTGCTCGCAAAGGGCGGGCTTGCGATGATTCCGATAGGCCTTGCCTCGTTCATCAGCGTGATGATCGCACTGGAACGCTTCTCGTACTATCGGGGGCAGGAGGAGCGGTCAGCAGACTTTTCGACGGAGT